>JBGSIK010000523.1:0-1723 GCA_041742575.1 Candidatus Krumholzibacteriia bacterium | reverse complement strand
CCCCGTTTGAACACGGGGTTGATCGTGCGGTCAGTCGATGATGCGGAATGTGTCCTTGCGGTATACGACGGTTTGTGCGAAGTCGTCCTTGGCGGTCACCAGGAAGTCGAAGGTCCCTTCCCAGAGGTTCTCGGTGCCGATCGAGACATATTGCTGGTCGTACGAACCGTAGCAGGAGGACTCGAAGCGGGAGGAGATCACCGGCGAGGTGGCGCGGAAGCGTTCCCAGAACGCCGATTTCTGCGGGGCATGAGGGACGATACGATATTCCACTGTGTACGAGCTCATGCCGTCGTCTTTCGGCTGGAGGTTGTAGATCTCGAAGTAAACCGGTACCAGATCGCCTTTCCGGTAGAGCCGCGTGGGGTGGGGGATGACTTCCAGCGCGCCGCGGTTGAATGGCGACTGACGTTCCACGGGTCCGATCTTGCTGGCGAAAAGGATGTCGCTGAGCGCGAGGTCGTAGCGGTAATCGTTGAACGGCATGGTCGAGCGGTACGCCGACTTGCGGTCCGTTCCCACCTCCTCGACCGATACCGCCATACGATAGTAGCTCTTGCGCAGCGAAAACAGCACTTGGACCGGCAGCAGACGCACGCTATCGGCCATGCCGGCAGCGGTGGGTACGGTGATCTCACGCTCCTGACGCGATGCTTCCTCGCCGCCCGCATCCCAGAACACCGCCGCGGTCCTGTAGGAACGGGATGTCGCGGCCGTCTCGCCCGGTGTGAGCCGGGCCTCCAGCTCGAGGTTCACTTCGACCCTGTTGATGTCTTCTCCGCCCCGGAACTGATCCACTGAGAAAACGAACCGCACCGGATTCTGCTCGAAGTTGAAGGGGTAGGAGGTAGGAGTTTCCTCTTTCACGACCTCGAAGTTGTTCGCATACTCCGTCACGCGGTCCGCCAGGAACACCTCCGAGGGGTTGTCGGGGGTCATGGCCTTGGTGTCGGGATTCGCTATTTCGTCCATTCCCTCCGTTGTTCCGCGCAGCCTCGGCTGTCTCACTTGTTCGAGCTGGAGGCCATACAAAGCTTCGTGGAGCGGTGTCCAGTCGGTTATTGCTTCCTCGACGATCTCGGGATCGCGATAGAACGAGAGCAAGTCCGGCGGGATCTGCGACTGTAATGCTTGCTCGGTGTCGTAGAGGAGAAATTCGATCAGCTCGGGATCCAAGTCCCGCGCCAGGCCGAGCGGCTTGATGGCGTAGTCGTAGCGACCGTTCAGGTTGAAGTCCTCGAACTGGATCACCATCAAGTGCCGTCGGTAGAACCACAGTTCTCCCGGCGGGTGCGCTTTGCGGGCGGTGACCTCCGCGTGCACCTTGCCGCGATAATCGGGCGGGCCATAGCGGATGAAGATCTCCCCGCGTCGGTCCCAACCCGGCCATTGTTTGCTGGCGAACATGCGGGACGCGACGTCAACTCTGATCTCGTGTTCGATGCGCATTTCGTTTTCCGGCGTTGCCGGCGTGGGGTCGGCCGTGTCCCAGAACGACTGGATCCACCCCTGCCGGAGGCTGTCGGTCGGAAGCGAGAAGAACTGGCGAAGCTGATAGGGGTTGAGGAGGTATTGGAGACCGGCGATCTTTCGTTGCAGCGGCGGCGCCAGGCGGCGAACCGTTTCCGACTTGATGACGAACTCCGGCCTCCCGGCGCTGACGCCTGCGGCGGAGGCAACGGCGATCGTCGCCGCCAATGAGAGGACAACGCGCAATCTCGTC
>JBGSIK010000522.1:0-8571 GCA_041742575.1 Candidatus Krumholzibacteriia bacterium | reverse complement strand
CGCGCCAGTACTTCTCGGGCACCCACACGTTTTCTCTCTGTTTCACTCCGGGGGCGGGCGGATCCCCCTCGTATGACTCGAACAAGATCTCCGCTTCGGCGTCGCCGCCGGCACCGGCCGCAGAGCCTTCCGCTCGCGTCGCGCCCAAACCTCTCCCCGCCACACCCCGGGCGAAGACACAAGCGGCCACACCTCCGGCCCAACCGGCGGTCAAATACGTTGTTCTGGCCGGGACCCACGGTTGGGAGTCCAGCGCTCGGGCCGAAGCGCGGTCGTTGGAACTGGTAGGCATCCCGTCTGCCGTCGAAACGATCGACGGCACGTACCGCGTTGTGATCGGAGTGTTCAATACCCGCGCGGACGCCATGTCTGCTATTCGGAAGCATGACAAGTCCGGTCTCAAGTTCAGATTGGTCGAGGAACACCGGAAGTAAGGGAATCCCCGCCTCTCGCATTTCATCGCTCGGCCATGACCCGGTCCGGGACTCGTCCGGTCCCCGTCAATCCGGCGCCGGATGCGCTTTTTCACCCAGTTCTGATGAACTTCACCTAAATCTGTAACTTGTTTTTGCACAAGGAGTATCGGAGTTCATTGCTCCCGACCCTGGGGATTTTCCGCAAAACCCACCAAATGGTAATGAATTAGCTCGAAAACCCGCCCCCGCGTTCCGCGCGCCCCTTCGGTCCAACTCTTTTATTTAAAGAGAGTTGCGCTCATCCGCTCTGAGACCGACGCCGCTCGACTTCGTAATTTCGGACTTGGCACCCGATATGCTCTTTTGACAGCGCGATGGCCGACGCCCGTGTGTAGTCGAAGGCAAGCAGGCCACTTCGTATTCCGGCATTCAACTCGCAACCAGATTCACCAACGGACAGCACGATCAGGGAAGTGGGACGATGAGTTTCTACACAGGTGGATCAACAGGTAAACCCAGTAACCTGAACATATCGTCAACCGCAGTCCTGTCAGCGGGATACGCCGGCCGAGCCACCGAATTCGCGCCGGACCGGAAAGACGATGTCGCCGGCGCGATCTTGTGGAAGCGCGTGCTCGATATCGCATTGAGCCTCACCGCCCTGGTGCTCTTGTCTCCGGTGATGCTGGCAGCCACCGTCGCCGTCAAGCTGACATCCCCCGGCCCCGTCATCTTCTCGCAGGAGCGCGTGGGCCTGAACCGTCGCGTTGGGCACCGTAGACGGTCGACGCGGAGTTCGAACGGCGAGGATCAGCGTCGGAAAGACCGGCGGGTGCTGGTCGGTTTCGGCCAGCCGTTCAAGATGTACAAGTTCCGGACGATGGTTGCGGATGCGGAGAAGGGTAAACCCGTCTGGGCACAGAAAAACGACTCCCGGATCACGCGGGTGGGTGCGTTGCTCCGCCGCACGCGCATTGACGAGCTGCCGCAGTTCGCCAACGTGCTCAAGGGCGACATGAGCATCGTGGGTCCGCGACCGGAGCGAGCGTACTTCATAGCCCAGATCGAGAAGGATCTCCCGGAGTTCCAGAATCGTCTCCGCACCAAGCCGGGAATAACTGGTTTGGCGCAGGTGGAGCTGGGCTACACCAATACCGTCGAAGGCATGTACGACAAGCTCGGGTTCGACCTCACCTACATCCGTGATCTCACGCCTCTGGCGGACCTGAGAATTCTGTTTAAAACCGTCTCCGTGGTCTTCACGGGGAAGGGCGCCTACTAGATCTTCTGCCATCCGTCGCTTCACCCCCCGAACCCGCGTAGTGCGGTCGAGCGCCTGTGCGTTACACGTGTATTCGGTGGTGACAGCCCTAACCCGTTGGGGCATAATACTTGCACGAAACCCCAGATTACGGAGGACGGGCATGGAGGACGGGGACCGCATTCGGACTCGCAATCCCCGGGTGACGGTCGGTCTGCCGGTGTACAACGGCAGCAGGTATCTCGAGCGAGCGTTGGACGCCATCCTCGCGCAGACATACCGGGATTTCGAACTGGTCATATCAGACAACGCCTCGGACGACCGCACGTCCGAGATTTGTCGCAGTTACGCTGAAGCCGAGTCCCGGGTGCTGTATCTCCGAAATGATGAAAACGTCGGTGCCGCCAGGAACTACAACCGCTTGGTGGAGAAAGCGCGGGGGATCTACTTCAAATGGGCGGCGCACGACGATCTCTGCGCTCCCCGCTACCTCGAGGCGTGCGTGGACGTTCTCGATCAGCGTGAGGGAGTCGTCCTGTGTTACCCGAAGACCCGCATCATCGATGAAAACGGGAAAGACATGGGTGAATATCACGACGGCCTCCAACTGGACTCGCCGCGGCCGCACCAGCGGTTCCATGACGTGATGTTCCGGAAAGAGGGTGAGTGTAACGCCGTTTTCGGCCTTATCCGGACGGAGGTCTTGCGCCGGACCGGGCTCATCGGCAGCTACCCGGCCTCCGACATGATACTGCTCAGTGAGCTGTCCCTACGCGGTTTTTTTCACGAGGTTCCCGAGCCCTTGTTCCTGCGACGGGACCATCCGCAAACCTCGGTCCGGGCCAATGTGTCCAACATCGCACGGGCGAGCTGGTTCGATCCAAAGCGGAAGCCGAAGACACCACTTGTTCATTGGCGATGGGCAGCCGAGTATTCAAGAGCGATCCAACGATCGGGAATTGAGTTCGGGGAGCGAGTGCGTTGTTACCGATTCCTGGGCCGCTGGATGCGTTGGAACCGCGACCGCCTGGCACAGGAACTCGGGAAGTCCGTTCGCGAGCGTTTTGCGTGAACGTGCGGGGCCTGCGCCCCGAAGTGAGGAGAAGATCTCAACGCCATGAAAGTAGCAATATTGGCCGGCGGGCTCGGAACACGGCTGGCCGAAGAGACCGAAGTGAAACCGAAGCCGATGGTGGAGATCGGGGGCCGCCCGATCCTGTGGCACATCATGAAGCACTACTACCATTACGGTCACAAGGATTTCGTGATCGCGCTCGGGTACAAGGGCGAAGTGATCAAGAAGTACATGGTCGACTACAGCTCCCTGTACAGCAACATCACCGTGGACATCCGCAATCGCGACGTCAAGATCCACGAAGGGGAGATCCCCGATTGGAAAGTGGAGCTTATCGACACCGGATACATGACCGCCACCGGCGGGCGAATCAAGCGGCTGCAGCCCTACATCGGGAACAGCACCTTCATGCTTACGTGGGGAGACGGCGTATCCGACGTGGATCTCAAGAAGTTGCTCGAGTTCCATCGCCATCACGGTGGGCTGGTGACGATGACGGCGGTGAGACCGCCCGCTCGTTTCGGGCATCTCGAGATAGAGGGCGACCGGATCGTCGAGTTCTCGGAAAAACCCCAGACCTCCGAGGGATGGATCAATGGTGCCTTCTTCGTCCTGGAGCCCGGGGTCTTCGATTATATCGCCGGTGACGACACACAGTGGGAGAAGGAGCCGCTGGAGCGGCTGGCGAAAGACGGGCAGCTCCACGCGTATATCCATTCGTCTTTCTGGCAGTGCATGGACACCATTAGGGACAGGAAGCTTCTCGAGGCGCTTTGGCAAGGCGGCAATCCGCCGTGGAAGATCTGGAGTTGAACCATGAGAGTACTACTGACGGGTCACAAGGGTTACATCGGGACGGTGCTGGCGCCGATGCTGGCGCAGGCCGGGCATGAAGTCGTGGGATTGGATAGCGATCTGTTTCGCAGGTGCACCTTCGGAAAAGAACCGATGAGCGTACCCGAAATCATCAAGGACATACGGGAAGTAACGACGTCCGATCTGGCGGGTTTTGATGCGGTGCTGCATCTGGCCGGCCTTTCCAACGACCCCCTCGGTGATTTGAACCCCGCGCTCACTTTCGAGATCAATCACCGCGCATCCGTCCGCCTGGCCGAGATCTGCAAACAAGTTGGCGTGTCGCGGTTCATTTTCTCCTCATCGTGCAGCAACTACGGGGCCGGGGGCGACGACATGATCAAGGAGAACGGCGCTTTCAACCCGGTCACCCCGTATGGAGAATCCAAGGTCATGGTCGAACGCGACGTATCGAAGCTCGCGGACGACAAGTTCCATCCCACATTCCTTCGCAACGCTACGGCCTACGGCGTCTCCCCGCGGCTCCGATTCGATCTCGTGCTCAACAATCTGGTGGCATGGGCTTTCACCACCGGCAAGGTGCTGATCAAGAGCGACGGCACGCCGTGGCGCCCCATCGTCCATATCGGAGACATCTCCCGCGCGTTCGTGGCCGCCCTCAACGCGCCGCTGGAGAAAGTCCACAACCGCGCGTTCAATGTCGGCCGCACGACGGAGAACTACCGCATCCGCGAGATTGCCGACATAGTGAAGGAAACCGTGCCGGGCTGCGAAATCGAGTACGCCGCCGGCGGGGGGCCGGACAAACGCAATTATCGCGTGGACTGCACGCTCATCCAGCAGGAGCTTCCGGAGTTCAAGCCGGTGTGGGACGCGCGCAAGGGCGCGCGCGAGCTCTACGATGCTTACCGCAACACCGGAATCACGCTGGAAGAGTTCGAGGGGGCGCGTTATAAACGTATCGATCACATCCGGCTACTGATACGTGAGGGGAATATCGACGATCGGCTGCGCTGGAAGGGAACCAACGCCGGAGAGAAGCATACCAAGCGCGCGAAGCGCGTGAATTAACAGGAGGTCCGAAATGGCGGAGAAAACCATCGGCGTCCCGTGCCGCTCTTGTGGTTCTCAGGGGCTGCAGCTCATCATATCGTTCGGCGAGACCACGCTGGCCGATCGCCTGGTACCGCGGGAACGATTGCAGGAGGCGGAGATAAAGGCTGACCTCGACCTGGCCTTCTGCCCGCGCTGCACTCTGGTGCAGATCACGGTGAGCGTCGATCCGGAGATCCTTTTCTGCCAGGACTATCCGTACTTCTCGTCCGTCTCCCGCCACCTGTTGGAACACTCGAAGCAGAACGCTGAGGAGCTGATCAAGACCCGCAAGCTGCACGCGGGGAGTCTGGCGGTGGAACTGGCCAGCAACGACGGCTACCTGCTGAAGAATTTCGTCGCCCACGGAATCCCGGTGCTGGGGATCGATCCCGCCGACGGGCCGGCGAAAGCGGCGATCGAGGCCGGCATACCGACCATGTGCACGTTCTTCACCAGCGCGCTGGCCCGGAAACTGCGCTCGGAAGGTAAGCGGGCCGACGTGGTACTGGCCAACAATGTACTCGCTCACGTGCCCGACCTGAACGGTTTCGTGGAGGGCATTGCCACCATCCTCAAGGACGACGGAGTCGCAGTGATCGAGTGCCCGTACCTGCTCGATCTCATCGACCACACCGAATTCGACACCATCTACCACCAGCATCTGTGCTACTTCTCGGTCACCGCTCTGGACGCGCTGTTCCGCCGGCATAAGCTTTATCTCAACGACATCCGGCGGTTGGAAATTCACGGGGGCTCGCTCCGGCTGTACGTGGAGCCGAAGGAACAAGTCGGAAGCTCGGTGAAGCAGATGCTCGAAGACGAGAAGAAACGCGGGGCCGACCGGCTCTCGTTCTACCAGGAGTTCGCCGGGCGCGTGCAGAAGGTCAAAGACGACCTCACCCAAATGCTGGCCGAGCTCAAGAGCGGCGGGAATCGGATCGTCGGATACGCCGCTGCCGCCAAGGCCAACACGCTGCTCCAGTATTGCGGGATCGACCAAACGCACCTCGATTACATAGTCGACCTCAACAGATTCAAGCAGGGGAAGTTCTTCGGCGGAAGCCACCTCGAGATCCTGCCGCCCGGCAGACTGCTGCAAGACATGCCGGACTACGTGTTGCTGCTGGCGTGGAACTTCGCGGAAGAGATACTCAAACAACAGAAGGAATACAGGGACAGGGGCGGGAAGTTCATCATTCCCATTCCCGAACCGAAGATCGTCTGATGGGCGAAGCCACGGCACTAACCGCCACCAAGCGGAAGACGTCACGGGCGAGCCGGGCGTGGGCGCTCGAGTTCTGGCATTACCGTGAGCTGTTCTTCTTCTTGGTGTGGCGTGATGTCAAGATTCGATACAAGCAGACGTTGCTGGGGGCGCTGTGGGCGATCATCCAGCCGTTCTTCACCATGCTGGTGTTCACCCTGTTCTTCGGCACTCTCGCCAAGATACCGACGGAGGGCATCCCCTACCAGCTTTTCTCCTATTGCGCTCTGGTGCCATGGACATATTTCGCCACCACGCTCTCTTTTGCCGGTAACAGTCTCGTCTCCAACCAGGAGCTGATCACCAAGGTGTACTTTCCGCGAGTGGCGGTTCCTGCCTCCGCTGTGCTGAGCGGGCTCGTCGACTTCGCCATCTCCTCTCTGGTGCTGATCGGCATGATGATATGGTTCCGGGTCCTCCCGTCATGGGAGCTCATTCTTTGGCCGTTTCTGGTGATCCCCCTGGTGATCCTGGCGCTGGGTGTGGCGTTGTTCCTGTCGTCTCTCAACGTGAAGTACAGAGACGTCAAGTACGTGCTTCCTTTTGTGACACAGTTTTGGCTGTTCCTCACGCCCATCATTTACCCGACCAGTCTCATACCGGAGCGGTTTCAGTTCCTCATGTATCTCAATCCCATGGCCGGCATCATCGACGCCTTCAGGGATTCGTTCCTGCCCACGCGGCACGTCAACTGGACCGCCCTCGGCATTTCCTTCGGAATCAGTATGATAGTGTTGGTGTTGGGCTCGCTTTATTTCAAGCGCACCGAACGAGAGTTTGCAGACATCGTTTGATTCGGCGGTCGAAGTAATGGACTACTCCATCAGCGTACGCAATCTATCGAAGCGGTACAAGCTCGGCGAAACACATCGCGAGACGACGTTTCGCGAGGCGCTGGTGAACCTCTTCAAGCGCACGGGAAAGAAACCGGCCGAGATCATCTGGGCGCTGCGGGACGTCTCATTCGACGTCAAGGATGCAGAAGTCCTCGGCATCATCGGCCGCAACGGAGCGGGCAAGAGCACACTGCTGAAGCTGCTGTCGAAGATCACCTACGCCACTACCGGCGAGATCGCGGTCAAGGGGCGGATATCGTCGCTACTGGAGGTCGGCACCGGTTTCCACCAGGAACTGAGCGGGCGGGAGAACATCTACCTCAGCGGATCGATCCTGGGCATGAAGAAGCGCGAGATCGACGAGCGCTTCGAAGACATCGTCGACTTCGCCGACGTGCGGACCTTCCTCGACACACCGATCAAACGCTATTCGACCGGTATGCGGCTCCGGCTGGGCTTCGCCGTGGCCGCTCACCTCGATCCCGACGTGCTCCTGGTCGACGAGGTGCTTGCAGTCGGTGACGCGGGCTTCCAGAAGAAGTGCCTCAACGCGATGCGCGACATGCGCAGCACCGGCCGCACCGTCCTCTTCGTGTCGCACAACATGGCGGCGGTGGAGAACCTGTGTCACCGTGCCATCTGGATCGACAGCGGGCGCATCAGGGAGGACGGCGAAGCCCGCGACGTCATAAAATCGTATCTCTCCACGTTCACCGAGTCCCAGAAGGCCGGGTTCGACCTGGAAAAGATCCAGAGCCGTCGCGGCTCCGGGGACATCCGCTACACCGGCATCGAGTTCCTCCGGCCGGACGGAACGCCAAGCCAGCTGATCACCACCGGGGACCGCTTCGTAGTCAGGTTGTACTACCGGGCGCGGGACAAAGTCCTGAATCCGCACTTCGGACTTCAGATATCTACGGAATACGGCACGCTGGTCACCGAGCTGAGCACCTGGCTCTCGGGTTTCGACATTCCGGTGATCGAACCGGGCGAGGGCCACATCGACCTGGAAATTGCCTCGCTCAACCTGATGCCCTCGCTGTACTTCGTCTCGCTGTGGATCGAGGGCGTGGGGCCGATCCATTACGACGTGCTCGAGCACTGTGCCTCCATCGACGTCACTCCGGCCGACTTCTACGGAGCCGGCCGGGAGATGTCGAGCAGATTCGGTCTCATCGCTGTCCCCTGCGAATGGAGGTTCGACCATTCCCGCGGTAGCCGACAGCTTTCCTGAACTGAATATCGGGAGTTGCGGTTGAAGATCGCGATCGTCAACCAGCCGTGGAATCACGCGCCCCCCAGCAAGGGCGGGTCCATCGCGATTTGGACCTGGGAGGTGGCCCGCCGACTCGCGGTACGCCACGAGGTCTACGTGTACGCGCGCCGGGACGGTAAAGAGAGCGACTACGAGGAAATCGACGGGATTCGCTGCGTTCGCTTCCCGATCCGCACCGACCTGCGCGCGAACGAATGGCTGCGGAGGATATCCCGACGTGCGTTCGACTCGCGGCTTTTCTACCGTTTTTACCTGGAGCAGGTAGCGCGCGATCTCGGCAACCGCAGTCCGGATGTCATCCACGTGCACAATTTCTCCCAGCACGTCCCCATCATTCGGCGGCGCAATCCGGGCGCGAGCATCGTGCTTCACATGCACTGCGAATGGCTGAGCCAGCTCGAGCGCTCGCGGATCGCCGCGCGCCTTGCCGACGCGGATCTGGTGCTGGGCTGCAGCGACTTCATCACCGGGAAGACGCGGAACCGATTCCCGGAGCTGGCCTCGATATGCCGCACCGTCTACAACGGCGTCG
>JBGSIK010000521.1:0-3871 GCA_041742575.1 Candidatus Krumholzibacteriia bacterium | reverse complement strand
CCGCGCCCGCTTCCACCCCCGCGAGCCCGGGTCAAAACCGTTTCCGCGGCTCGATCGACCGCGCCGGCGCGCGAAGAGCGCCACCGGCGTGACGCAGATGCACTACGCGAAGCGCGGGATCGTGACGCCCGAAATGGAGTTCGCGGCCATCCGTGAGAACCTTGGTCGCGACGAGGAATTCGAAGCCGAATACAGGAAGCCGGAGAGCGCCGAAGGCATTCTGACCCACGCGCAAACCGGCCCCACCAACGGCCGCAATCACCAGCATTCCGGCGAGACTTTCGGTATTCGCATCCCCAGGCACATCACGCCGGAGTTCGTCCGGGACGAGGTCGCCCGGGGCCGAGCCATCATCCCGGCCAACATCAACCACCCCGAGAGCGAACCCATGGTGATCGGGCGCAATTTCCGGGTGAAAATAAACGCCAACATCGGCAATTCCGCGGTCACATCGACGGTAGAGGAAGAAGTCGAAAAAATGCGGTGGTCGACGCTCTGGGGCGCGGACACCGTTATGGACCTCTCCACGGGAAGCAACATACACGACACGCGTGAATGGATCATTCGCAACTCGCCCGTGCCCATCGGCACGGTCCCCATCTACCAGGCTCTGCAAAAGGTGGGCGGAAAGCCGGAGGATCTCACGTGGGAAGTCTTCCGCGACACGCTCGTCGAGCAGGCGGAGCAAGGCGTGGACTACTTCACCATACATGCCGGCGTGCGCTTGCATCACATCCCGTGGACGGCGCAGCGGGCAACGGGCATCGTGAGCCGCGGCGGGAGCATCATGGCGATGTGGTGTCTCGCCCACCACCGGGAAAGCTTCCTCTACAATCAGTTCGAAGAAATTTGCGAGATCATGCGGGCGTACGACGTGGCCTTCTCGCTCGGGGACGGCCTGCGCCCGGGCGCGATCGCGGATGCGAACGACCGGGCCCAGCTGGCGGAACTCGAAACCCTGGGTGAGCTCACGAAGGTGGCCTGGCAACGCGACTGCCAGGTGATGATCGAAGGGCCGGGGCATGTGCCCATGCACCTGATCAAGGAGAACATGGACCTGGAGATCGAGTACTGCAAGGACGCGCCGTTCTACACCCTCGGCCCCCTGGTGACCGACATCGCTCCTGGTTACGACCACATCACCAGCGCCATCGGCGCCGCCATGATCGGATGGTACGGTTGCGCGCTGCTTTGTTACGTGACTCCCAAGGAACACCTGGGGTTGCCGAACAAGAAAGACGTGAAGGACGGCGTGATCGCGTACAAGATCGCCGCTCATGCCGCCGATCTCGCCAAGGGTTTTCCGGCGGCTCAGGAGTGGGACAACGCCTTGAGCAAGGCGCGCTTCGATTTCAGATGGGATGACCATTTCAACCTGGCGCTCGACCCCGAAACGGCGAGGGCCTTCCACGACGAAACGCTGCCCAAAGAAAGCGCAAAAGCCGCTCACTTCTGCAGCATGTGCGGCCCGCATTTCTGTTCGATGAAAATCACGGAGGATGTGCGCGTGTACGCTCGCGAGAAGGGGCTCGACGACGAAACCGCGCTGCGGGTCGGTTTGCGGGAGAAAGCCAGGGAGTTCAGGGAACGGGGATCGCGGATTTACCCCTGAAGCGCATCGCCCGAAAAGCCGGCAATGAAACGGAGGGGACCGAGTCTACTCTCGGTCCCCTTTTTTCTCCGCGTTCCGATCTTTGAGGATCTCGAGAAGGGCTTCGCGTGCCGCCTCGGTGCGGATCTGGCCCAGCACCTGGACGGCCACGCGGCGGACCTTGCTGCTGGGATCGTTTATCGCCACGCCGGCCAGGATTTTCACCGCCGCGTCTTCGTCTCCGACACGATCCAGCGCCATAACGGCGACGACGCGAAGATCGGGATCGGGTTCGGACTCGAGCACCGCCGAGATGACCGGCAGCGCCGCCTCGCCTCCACTGTCGAGGATGAGGTGCAATGCCGCCCGGCGCACTTCGGTGAAAGGTGTCTTCCGATAAACCTCGAGTATGAGCGGCGCGGCCTGTTCGTCGGCGGCTTCGGCGAGAGCATACAAAGCCGTGAGCGCCAGTTGCTCGTTGTCCGTTGTCAGAGTCGCCTCCTTGATGAGGCCGACGCTCACTTCCGGGTCGATCTCCGCCAGCCCATGCAAGGCCGCCTTGCGCACCTCGATGTCCTTGCTGGAGGTGAAGATCTTGACCAAGGCGTTTGCCGCAGCGGGCTCGTCACTCATCTCGACGATCGCGTACGTCGCCGCCCGGCTGAGTTCCTGGTCCTCCCCGGCCAGTGCAATCTGCTCGAGCGTGGGTAAAATGGTCGCGTCCTCACGCTCGGCCAGCACATACATCGCCGCTCTCTTGACCTCGAGATCATGTGCTTCCTTTACAAGACGCTCCAGCGCCCCGGTAACCGCGGGATCGTCCACCTCGGTGAGGCCGTAAGCGGCGGCTCGAGCGGTTTCGGGATTCTTGTCGTTCAACGCGATGTCGACGAGCGTCGAGACCACCGCGGGATCGTCCGATTCGGCAATGGCGTACACGGCGTGCCGACGGATTTCGGGGTCGGTCTCCGACTGGAGGATCGACGCCAGGAGGCGGACCACATCGGCGTCTTCCCCGCGATTCGCCAAGGCGTACACGGCGTAGCGCCGCATCTCGGGGTCGGGATCCCCTCGGGCGATCTCGACCAGCTTCTCATTGCACTTCGGCGAGTCGCATTCCTGCAGCGCGTAAACCGCCAACCGCCGGACCTCGGGACTATCGGTGGTGTCGAGGATCTCCAGGATGGTTTCCACCTCCCCCGATTCGAGGAGGGCCATGACGACGGACGCGGTGATCTCGTCTTCCTGCGATTGACTCAGCTCTTCGATGTACGCCCTGTACTTGGGGTTCGTTTTCGCCAGCTTCTTCGCCAGCAACACCGCCCTCTCGGCGGCCTCATCGCGCCACTCACTTTGCGCGTGCTCTCGAGTGCGATCGAACTCCCGGACGAGCTCATAATACGACTCGAAGGCCTTCTCCATGGATGTCGTGGAATTCTCGAGCGCGTAGCAGTACCAGTAGCGCGCGTCGTCGTACCAGCGGGTCCTGCTGTAGTCCTTGACGAACTGAGCGAACTGTTCGCGTGCTTTCTCGTACTCCCGGTCGAGCAGCAGCTGGTAGGCCTTTTTGTACGCATCGCTCGCCCGCTTCTCCGCGTCTTCTTTCTGAGCGCCCACCGCCGGTCTTGCCGGCACCACCAGCGCCACCATCACCACGATCAATGCCCATCTGAATTCGCCGAATTTCATGTTCGCACTCCTTCTCGAGCTCGCGTCGTCGGACGGCCGGCTACGCGTCACACGCGCCCGGTCCGAGTTCCGCAGTTTCTGCACCGCGCAGTTGTTCCAGGTTGATTTTGAACATCAATCCCTGATTGTCCACGCTACTCCGAATCAACTCCACCGCTTCCATGTCCCCCTCCGACTCCAGGTTCGCGATCTGCATGAGAATCAACTCGAGATCGTTGACCAAGTCGCGCAATCGTCTCTGCTTCGGATCATCGAGCTCGTTCTTGAGCGACGCGGCCTGTGTCACTAGCTCGAGCGACCGCCGCTTCTGAGCGGACCAATCAGCCGGGTACGCACCATCCGCGCCGGGCTCTACATGGATTAGCGCCAGGAGGAGGACCTGCGAATCCTCTATATACCTCCGTGCACACGCCTCCGCGACGGCCGGACTGGAGGTCGCATCGGGAACCGCCCCTCCGGAGGGAGGCGTTGCCACTCGCTCGGCCACGATTTCCGTCTCCGGCCCGCGGCCGGGGAGGCCCATCCGCCCGACCAACGCGCCGACGGCGATCAGCAGCAACACACCCGCAGCCCGGCAAACCCAGCGGAAAC
>JBGSIK010000520.1:0-2327 GCA_041742575.1 Candidatus Krumholzibacteriia bacterium | reverse complement strand
CCATTCCTTCGGTATCGTACAGGATGACGGCGCACGCCGCCTCTCCGGGGTTCCCCCGCGATCCCCCGTCGCAGTAGGCGACGACCTCATCGATCCGCACCGGACGCGCGCCGGGATCTGTTCCACCCTCATCGCGTCTCGGCTCCGGCCGGAACGCCTTGGCCAGCGCGCCAAGCAAGCGCTTCACCTCGCGGCGGTCGAGGCTCGATTTCGCGACCGCTGCGTCGATCGACTCCCCCTCGGCCAGCGCGTCCAGAAAATCGGCCATGCGCCGGGCCTGATCGGGATCAGTCGGAATAATGAACGAGAATGCGTCCGCAGGCTTCACAGGTGATCAACTGGTCGTTTTTGCGAACTTCGTGCACGAGCTGGAGCGGAAGCCTCGTGTGGCAGCCGCCGCAGCTCTCCCCGATGACACGCGTCACCGGCACACTTCCCAGATTCTGGCCGATCCGTTCGTACCGCTTCCGTAGCGCCGGGTCGAGGTCTTTGAGGTGTCCCGGACGGCCGCCCGCGAACTCGGCCGCTTCGCGCTCCAGGCGCGCGGTCCGCTCCTTGAGCTCGTCAATCTTACTGCGCGCGGCGGCTTTCCCGTCCGCGAATTTTCGCAGCTCGGCTTCGTGCTCTTGAGAACGGCTGTCGACCTCGTCCATAAGCATCAAGAGCCGCTCCTCCGTGGCGTCGATCGTTTTTTCGAGCGCATCGATCTCCCTCTGCATCGCTTGGTACGCCGGATTCGACTCCACCTCCATGAGTTGCTTCCGGTATCCGGCGAGACGTTCCTCGCTGCCCTGGAGCGAACGCTCCAGCGCGCGACGCTCTTTCTTTTTCTGCTCTAAGGCCTCCACCGCCGCCTTCTCCGAACGCTCGAGCGTGGAGAGCGCGCGCTCGGCCTGCGTGAGCTCGGCGGGGATCCGGGAGAGCTCGGATTGGCGCTCGTGCAGGGCGGCGTCCATTCTTGCGATCGCAATCAGGATGTTGATTTCGTGCTTCAAGTCCATCATCGTGACCGCCTCGCCCTTTCGCAACTCGAAAAAAAAGCCCCTCCGCGCGGAGAAGCTTCAATCGGCCCCGGTGTGCCGGTCTTGCGTGCGTACCAGTGCGGGTCGATGTTTCTTCATGGCAACGGCTCCCCGGAACCCTCGTTTGAGATCCCGGAATTTGTGACTCTAATTCGATTGCCGGAGAAAGTCAAGCGCGCCCGCGTTTGGCGGGTTGGCTTTCTCGCAAACACATAAGCCCTTCGGCTTTGGTACTCCACCTCGGGATATGGGTCTCTTTCAATGACCTCGATTCCCTGAAATCCAACCTCTTCCAGGCAGTGGGAAATGAAGGCGGTTCTGAAGAACGTGAAGTCCAAGTCGACCACCCTGCCGAGAAACTCGCTCAAGTGGATCGTCTCCTCGCCAATGTGGTAGGTGAATAGAAATATGCCGCCCGGCTGCAATACTCGAAATATCTCCCGGAATGCTTTGGCTACTTGCTCTTCCGCGAAATGAACGATCGCGTAGAAAGCTACAATGCCGGCTATCGAGCTGTCCTCGAATTCCAGTTCAAGAATGTCACCCCTCCGGAAGCATATCTCCGGGTTGATTGTTCTCGCCTGTTCCAGCAGTTTTTCTGAAATATCCAGTCCCGAGATTTCAAGGCCGAGATCTTTCAGGTACGTTGTGGTTTGACCGGGACCACAGCCGAAATCCCAGACAGGCCGTCTCTCCCCGATCTCTTTCGAGAATCGGTGCAGTATCTCCTGGTCTTTTGGTTTCTTCTCGTGTTCGCCAGTGAATGCCTCCGCATATTCTCTTGCCACAACGTCGTACTGACACGCCACTTTGCTTGGATTCTGGCTCATGATTTCCGCTCTGACGCGCGGGGGACGCGCGAGCTTGCTCGCGTGGACGACCGTCCGCTGCAGGCGCCAGACGGCCGGCCCCTCTGACCGGTCGCTCTCACCATACCCCCGGCAACAGCCTGTATCTCACCTTTTGGGCGTACGCGGCATACCCTTCCAGGCCGCGGAGGAGCATGAGGTCCTCTCGGTATGTTCTATATACGAATAGGCCAACGATCAATATGCTTGGGACTATTGCCCACCAGGAACTCAACGCGAGGGGGATTCCCAGAAAGGCCACGATGATCCCAAGATACATAGGATGTCGTACGCGTCGGTACGCCCCTTCTTGGATGACAACCTGCCCGCGGTCCTCCTGTAGTCGCGCCCAGCTTGATAGATAGGCATTGGTCATCATCACGTGCCAGATCATCAGGGCAGCCATGACCAGAAGGCACCAGCCGGTCAGTTGGATGCCCAAGGGAACAAACGACCA
>JBGSIK010000519.1:0-1923 GCA_041742575.1 Candidatus Krumholzibacteriia bacterium | reverse complement strand
GAAATGGGGTCGAGCTCCGGCGGGGCCACCTCGATGAGAGGGGCGTTGCCTTCGACCATATAGTCGATGGCGTCGGCCGGGACCATGGTGTCGCCGACGGTGACGGGCATCTGTTCGTTCACCTGGGCGATGACGATTTTGGCGTTCTCCACCGCGGCTTTGGTCGCGTCCACAGACACTCCCAGGCTGCACAGGCCTAGAGAGTCGGGGGGCGAGACCTGGACCAGGGCCACATCGACCACGATCACACCGCCCGCCATCGCGGCGGGAAGCTCGCTCAGGTTCATGGGCGTGAAGTCGGTGAAAACTCCGTCGGTGCTGCGCGCGCCGTGCCGTCCGATAAAGAAGGTGTTGTAGCGGAAGCTGTCGGCGAGCTCGCGCGAGGTCAGGGGGGAGTCGCCGCGGGCCGACGTCAGGTGGATCACCTCGATATCGCAGAATCGTCTCCCCGTCTCGGCCAGCGTCTGGGTGAGGAGCAGCGGTTCCCCGGCGCCGGAGCCGATGATGATGGTCTGGCCGTTCCGGATATGCGAAAGAGCCTCGATCGCCGTCACGAGCTTCTCTGCATACTGACGTCTCCAGGACCGCTTCAACGCAACCGCTCCTTTCTCGATGTCCCCCGGCGCTCCCGCCCCGCCCGAAAGGGGCGGGAAAGCGTAACTCCCTTGTTACCCGTGATCTTAGAGCAGTCCGCCCGCTGATGCAACCGGCATGTATGCCCGCCCGGGGACTGCTGCGGCGATCGTGGGCCTCCGCAAAAGACGATTTTCGCGCTCTGTGGTTGACACCGCGAAAGCGATCCATTTACATTGGAGCCGGACACGATTGAGATCTCTCGGAACCGACTTGCCTCACAACGGTCGCGCCGCGGATAGACACTGCAACAGCTTCGCATCGAGGTTCTGGGAGTCGGGAGGGATCTCATGATGGAAGCAGTTGACGAGAAGGTCGGGCAGCCGGGGATTGCCTTCGTGGGTTGCTGCCTGCCCCGCCCGTGCGGTATCGCGACATTCACCTACGACCTCGCCGAAGCGGCCGCAAACGAACCCGGCCGCAACGATCCCGTTCACATCGTCGCCATGAACGACCGGCCGGAGGGGTATTCCTACCCGGACCGGGTCCGTTTCACCGTGCGTGCCGATCGGCCGCAGGACTTTGCCCGGGCCGCGCAGTGGCTCAACGAGCACGCGTCCGTGGTGTGCCTCCAGCACGAATTCGGCATCTTCGGCGGCGCATCCGGCGAAAACGTGCGCCAGTTGGTCCGCCGCCTGACGAAGCCGCTGGTAGTGACGTGCCACACAATCCCGACGTATCCGGATCCCGGACAGCGCGATGTTTTTCGTGAGATCGTCGCGCGCGCGGATCGGCTGGTGGTGATGAACCGCTTCGCGATCGATTTCATGCAGGCGCTCTACGGCGCGCGATACGATCGCATCCGCTATATCGAGCACGGTGTGCACGACGTGCCCCTGAAGCCCGTGCCGGTCGAGAAGAGAGCGTTCGGCGTCGAGGGACCCGTGCTGCTCACGTTCGGCCTGCTCCACCGGGAGAAGGGCATCGAGCACATGATCGACGCGATGGCCGCGGTCGTACGTGAGCGTCCGGACGTGACGTACGTGGTCGCCGGCGCCACCCACCCCCGGGTCGTGGCGACGGAGGGCGAAGCCTACCGGACGGAGTTGCGGGCGCAGATCGAGCGCTTGGGGCTGGAACGAAACGTGGTCTTCATCGACCGATTCGCCGACCTGTCCGATCTGTTGGGATATCTCGCGGAGACGGACATCTTCGTTGCGCCCTACGTGGACCTCACCAGGACCACGAGCGGGGCGCTCTCCTATGCCGCCGGCGCCGGCAAGGCCATCGTGGCCACGCCGTTCCTGCATGCGCGCGAGCTACTCTCGGACGGCAGAGGCCGGCTGGTGC
>JBGSIK010000518.1:0-6746 GCA_041742575.1 Candidatus Krumholzibacteriia bacterium | reverse complement strand
CGCGGTGTTGGTCGCGGCGGGCGGCTTGGTGCTTGTTTCAGGGCGCTCGAAACGTACGCGTTGGGGGTTGATGCTGGCGGCGGCATCGACGGCAGCTGCGCTGGCGTGCGTGTGGCTCGCCGGCGCGGGCCTATCGCCGGTGGAGACCCAGTGGCGGCGGGATGAATCGAAACGGCTGGCGGAAACGTTGCTGGCAGTCGGCACGCAAGTCGCCAAGTTGGAGTCGATCTCGTCGTCGGTCGGCGACCAAATCGGCCGCTACCTCAGGACGTCGGCGGGAGAAGAAGGGTTGGGAGGGGTGGACCGCTACCAAACCTTCGCCGTGTTGGACTCGCTGGCCCGAGCGACCTCGCAGAGCGGGGCGCTGCCGCCCGGAACCGAGATCGGCATCGAAGTCTTCGATGCCGAGATGGACCGTTACGCATGGGCGGGCTGGCCGCAATCGGTAGGGCGACTGGAACGCGCTTACATCGACAGCGGCGTGGAGCTCGTCTACTCACGGGAAGTTTCGCTGTACCGCATTCTCACCCACCTGGTTCCCGTGCAGGACGAGGGAGGGAACCGCATCGCCACGGTGCTGATCGACCTGCCCCTCGAGGTCAATTTCCGCGTCAACAACCGGTTCTTGAAGAGCGCGAGCCTCGCGGACAACATTCCTACCGGGCAGGTCGCCCGCGTGACCTTCGAATATTTCCCATCGTTGACGAACCTGCCCGTCAGGTTGGACCACTTCCGTAGCATTCAACGCCAAAACTATGAGCGCCGCCAGCGCATGATCCGGTGGCGTCTGGCACGGGAAAAGGGAGATCGCATCGCGGGGGGCGATCGGGCGGGCGACACCGTGACGCATGTGATGGCCGCCCGGAGACCGGCCTCCCAGGACTCCATCCTGCTTTTCTATCCGTTTCCCGAATACATCGAACCCACATCCGAAATCGGCGGCGACGAAGTCATGGGGCTACACGGGCGCGTGCTGCTGCGCAGCGCCCGGGGCAACCCCCTCCTGAGCGCGACCGCGCAGGGATTTCCGTTCCAACGCTATGCCGAGCAGCGGGAGTCGCGATATCTGGCGTTCGCACGGGCATTCGTGGCGCTGTCGCTGCTGATACTCTTCGTCGTTGCCATGCTGGGTCTGGAGCGCGTCGGTCGATGGGCCTGGTGGCGCGGGGCGCTGTTGGTCTCTTTCCTCGTGTTGCTGCGCTACACGTTGCTCTCGTTCCAGACCTACTCGATCGGCGGGACCTACAAGATCTTCGATCCGACGGTGTTTGCCACGCCGATACTGGGCGGCATCATGCGCAGCTCCGGCGACCTGCTCCTCACAGGGGTGTTCCTGGTGATCGCGGTTTACGGGGTCATCAAATTGGCGCGGAGGCGTGAAACGGAGAAGCTTCGCGTCACCACGCCGCCCCGGCCCGCCCGGTGGCATTTCGTCGCCAAGGGCACGGCGACGGCGGCGGTGCTTTACGGCGTGATCTGGCTCGCGCGCGGCTTCACCAATGCCGTTGTCGTCAACGCGAATCCCCGCTTGATCGGCGAGACCATGCAGGTCACGGACAGCAGCGTGATCGTGTTGCACCTGGGAGCGTATCTCACGCTCACCGGCATTCTGCTGGCCGGAATGCTGGTGGTGTGGGCGATTTTTCGTTTCACCACGTGGACGGATGCGAAGCGGTCGGCGTTGGTGGCTTTTCTTTTCCTGATCGCCGCGGCGATCCCGTCCGGACAGTGGGAAACGGTCCCCATGTTCGCGTTCGCCCTTCTGTTCATCGTGCTGGCGCCGCGATTCGTGCAGAGGGAAGATGCGGTTTCGGTCGTGATCGTGTCTTTCTTCCTCGTGATCGTCACTTCCGCGGTGACCTATCTGTTCTTCGGCCGGGAATACGACAACCTGCGCAAGGGTTTCGTGAGGGAGAAAGTGGCGGAGCTCTCGACGCCGTCGGACAACTGGAAGGTGGTGATTCTCGAGGACCTGCTGGAGGAATACGGAAAGCGGCCGGAAATCACGCGGACGCTGCGCGACCCGGCGGGGCGCGACGTCCAGCGGCTCGCGTTCGATCTTTGGGCGAGCGGCCCGTTGAGCCTCCTGGGCTACAGCAGCTCGATCTACGTGCTCACCGAGAGGGACAGCGTGGCGAGTGCCTTCTCCGTGGATATGCCCTACCGCATACGGATCCCGGGCGGCGGGGAACGCCTGGACACGCCGGCCGAAAACGCTTGGGCGGTGCTCGATCTGACCCGCAACACGCCGCAGGGAATCGTCCGTTACTACCGGGGCATTCTCAACGTCGAGGATAGCGCCGGCCCGGCCGGAGCGAGAGGGCCCGGCCGGGCGATCGGCAAGGTGGTGGTGGACCTCCCGTTTTTCTTCGAGAGCCTGGAATGGGCGGCGCAGACGGGGCCGCGGACTCCCGAGGTGCTGCGCAACGTCCAGGCCGGAGGAGTCGCTCCACGTGTGGAAGAACCGGAGGCCCTCCTGCTCGCTAGATTGGACGGTCGCCGGACATACGTGTCGTCGTCGGAGAGTTTGCCCGTGGGAGCCGTTGTCCCCGGCGACCAGTTCGCGCGCGGGTTGGAAAACCACTGGCCGCTCCTCAAGACGGAACGCGGCTGGTACCGGATCCTCATCCAACGAACCGAGGAGAGCGATCGCTATCTGCTGGCGGGATTCGCCGTTCCCTCACCGTCCCGGCACCTCATCCGCTGGTCCACGGTGTTTTCTCTCTATCTGTTCTTCACGGTTGCGATCATCGTGGCGATCGCCCTGCTGGGAACGATCCCCTACATAAAAGAACTGCTGCCCACGCTCACGCCCGGACGCAAGCTCGGTTTCCAGCAGAAGCTATTGGCATCATTCCTGGTGGTTGCCGTCGTGCCGGCGGTGTTGCTGGGCACCTTCGCCGTGCAGTTCATCAAGGCCCGTTTCCTCGAGGAAGCCCGCCAGGAAGCCCTGCAGAAGGCATACAGCGCCCGGAAATCGTTGGTCAACCAGCTGAACGGTGAGATCGAGTTCCTTCTTTCCACGGTCGATCTCCGCCGCCTCGTCTCGGAAAAAGGGTACGCGGAACGGGTGGCGACGGGGACGAGTCTGGTGAAGGTGTTCTCGGAGGCGGGCTTCGAAGGCACGGTCCCCATGGAACCGGCCGCGAGCGGCCCACGAACCGCGAGCCCGCCGGGTGAATCGCCGATGTCGGTGGGCGATCTCTCCGGGTCATCGCCGGAGGAACTGTACTATCACCGCTCGAGCGACGCCCCCTACATCGGCGTGTTGAGTGCCCCCATCCCGGTGACGGTGGGCGGGTGGAGCGGGAACTGCTACGTGTATTTCGCTCGACGGCTCGACGCAGGCCTCCTCGGAGATGTCGGCGATCAGATCGGCGGCGATCTGAACCTATTCGACGATCGGGGCGCGCTCGTGGCCACAAGCCAGGAGGGACTGCGCGCCGGCGGGTTCATCAGCGCGATCATCAACGCGGACGCCTATCTTCGGGTTTGCCTGCTTGGCTCCGACTACGCGCTCGCCACCGAGCGGGCGGGTAAGTTCGGTTATCAGGTCGCGTATCTTCCGGTGACGAGCTGGAGCGACCGGTCGCCCGAGGACGGGTCGGACCGGGCGCCAAGGGCGGCGCTCAGTGTCCCGCTGGTGTTCCGCCCGGAGTCGTACTCGATGGAAGTGCAGAGGGCGAGTTCGATGGTGCTGGGGATCTTCGCGCTCCTGTTCGTGGCGACGATCGGACTGGGGCTGGTGCTGGCGCGCGGAATATTCGAGCCTCTGCGCGCGCTGCTCGAGGGGACGCGGCGCATCGGCCGCGGGGATCTGGATGTCCGGCTGCCTCTGCACCGCACGGATGAAATCGGGACCGTGCTCGACGCGTTCAACGAAATGACGGAGCGGCTATCCGCTTCGCAGAGCGCCTTGGAGGAACGCAGGAGATACCTGGAGACGATACTCGCCAACATTGGCGCCGGCGTGATCAGCACGGACGCCGATGACCGCGTCCGTACCGTCAACAACGCGGCCGGACGGATCCTCGGCATTGACGCCGCGGCCGCGATGGGCCGGACGGCGGGAGAACTGGTCGGGAGCGGTTTCCCGCCGGAGATGTTCCGCCTGTTGAGCGAAGGCAAGGGCGCGGACGAACCGTTCATCGCCTCCGAAGTCGAGCTGCGGCGTGACGGCCGGCGAGCGACGGTGAAGTACATGAGGACGCGGCTGGACGTCGGCGGCCGGTACTTCGGCACCGTGCTCGTGTTCGAGGACGTGACCGAGCTGATCCAGACCAAGAAGCTTTCGGCGTGGCTGGAGATGGCCCGCCAAATCGCTCATGAGATCAAGAACCCGCTCACGCCGATCCGCATATCGACGCAATTCATGCAGCGGGCGTACGAACAGAAGTCGGAGAAATTCGACGAGATCTTCCGCGAGAGCGCGAAGACCATCATCCAGCAGGTGGATGTGCTCAAGCGGATTGCGGGTGAGTTTTCGAGCTACGGGCGCATGCAACACCTGGAAGTGGGGCCGCACCCGCTGGGGACGCTTCTGACGGAAGTGGTTACTCCCTATCTCCGCAACGCCTCGGGCGTGGATGTCCGGATGGACCCGGGCGAAGCGAACGTGCCGGTCATGGTCGATGCGGAAGCGTTCAGGAAAATCTGCTCCAACCTGATCGAGAACGCGCTGGAAGCGATGCCCGAGGGGGGAAGCCTCAACGTGTCGTGGCGGGAGGAGACATTCGACGGGGGGCCCTGCGTCCGAATTTCCTTCCGCGACTCCGGACCGGGCTTCAGCGCCGAGGCGATGGAGAAGTTGTTCGAACCCTATTTCTCCACCAAAACGACCGGGACCGGCCTGGGGCTCGCCATCTGCCGGTCCCTCTCGCGCGGTATGGGCGGCGACATCGAGGTGCAGAACGTGCCCGAGGGAGGCGCGGACGCGTCCGTCCTCCTCAGGCTGGCCGCCGGCTAGTCGCCGGCTAGTCGCCGGCTAGCCCTTGTATTTCTTCTTCGTGCCCTGGTCCTTCGCCTTCGAATTGGCAGGCTGTTGCTTCGTCGCCGGTTCGGTACGCGTGCGCTCGGCCGGCCGGTTGACGGTCCGATCCTCGCGGGTACGCTCCTGGGCGGCAGGCGTCCGGACTTCCTTGGTCTTGTAAGCGCGCTTCTCGGTGTTCGTGCTGTACTGCTTGACGATCTTCTGCTCGTTGTACGGAAGCACGAGCTTCTTGTATTCCCGGCTGCCCACGTTGACCGTTCTGGCCTCGGGTTTGATGGGGCGGACCGATTGCCCGGTGACCCGTGTTATTTCTTCCACGTCAGGCGCTTTGTAGCGCACCCTCTCGTTGTTACGAAATGTTTCTTTGTAGCGCGACGGCGGCACTGTGAAGCGGTTCAAGTCGTTGTGCAGAAAGTACCGCGACGGCACCACGATCCAAACCGAGGGGGTATGAACATACCACGGGTCGGGGACCGCATACCCCGGCGGCGGCAGCGGCGCCCAACATACGTAGTCTTCGTACCAGGCCCAGTTCACCAACACCGGTTCCCATTCGTACCCGGGGATCCAGAGCCAGCCCCAGCCGGGTTCGTAGTACCAGCGGCCGTAGTGGTAGACGATCCATCCGAAGGGCTCGTAGGAAACCCAGGTCCACCCATACTCGGTCCAGTTCCAATGACCGTACGCGTAGGGGCGCCACGTGTTGACGACGTACGGGCGCCACACCGTGCCAAACGGGTTGACGTGAATCCATTCACCATAGCCGTGCAGGTCCTCGAAATCGGCGTCCGGGGCCGGGCCGACTTCATCGGCCACGTACGTCACCTCCGGCTCCGGCGGATCGGTGTAAGCAACCGTGCAGCCGCCGATTACGAACGCCGGCAACAAGAGCGAAACACCAAAAACAATGAATCTCAACATCGCCCTCGACGATTTAGTTTCCATGGGACACCTCCACGTCATTCGATCGCTCGCGGCCGCGCGGATCCCCGCGCTGGGCTTCGGAGTCGACACTCCTCCGCTGCGTTCCTGCAGCCGATATATTAGACAACGGGCACGGTCTTTTCCTGCGCGTGATTCCCCCCGCAGCGTCCGCTTCAAGCATAAGTCGGTCCACCACCGGTGTAAAGCTCCGCGAGGCGCCCGTGGCAAATCCTTCCGCCGCCGGCAACTCGCTCTTCCGGCGACGGCGCTTGCCCCCTATACTTCTTGAATTCGTTTCGCCACCCGATTCCGGTCCCCGCGGGAAGTGCTTCCGTCCGCCACCGGGCGTGAGCCGGAAGACGGGAGCCGACTTATGGACCCCGAAAGCATTCACGAAACCGGCCAATGTTCGACCGCCGGCCGTATCACGACGCCCAGCGTGAGATCGCTGCCGTCGATGCGCAAGCTCAAGCGGGCCTTGCGGCTCTTCGTCGCGCTTACATTGATCGGCCTGGTGTTCGTGATGTACCGGGCATCATTCGCCGCAAGCCTGGCCGGCCTGAGATCGTTCCAGTTCCCTTATCTGCTGCTCGCGGGGGCTCTGATGGTGTTCGACTGGGTGGCGTCTGGAGCCCGCATCCATGTGTTCACCTCTCGGATCCAACCGGGTGTGTCCTACCGCGCGTGCGTGCGCGCGAACCTGGCGAACATATTCCTCGGCGGGATGACTCCGTCGCAAACGGGCGGCGGGCCCGCGCAAATCTACGTGCTGTACAAGGAAGGAATGCCGGTTCTGGATGCGGTGGTGGTGAGCTTTCTGGGAGGGTTCCTC
>JBGSIK010000517.1:0-6949 GCA_041742575.1 Candidatus Krumholzibacteriia bacterium | reverse complement strand
GCATCAATCTATAAGGTTTACACCGTGTTTCCTGAGCCGCTCCAAGGTGGAAGTGCTTCATCATGAACAAGCCCTTGCGGAAACTGCCTGCTCAAATGGCGACGCTGGCCCTCCTCGGAGTGATCGCCGCCTGCTCTGGCGGCAGCGACCGCGATTCTGCCGATCGGGATCGGATGGACCCCACCTGCTATCGGAACGAGATCGAAATCGTGGAGAAGGTGCTATACAAGCGGTCCCCGCTCGGCTTTGGCGACATGGAGGCGGTCGCGGACGGCCTCATTCGCCTTCACGAATCGATCGCAGAGCGAGAAATGAATCCGATCGCGCGTTCGCGCGCGGCCGGTTTGCTGTACATCTCGTCACGGGCGGACATCGGAGAGATCGGATACGAGGCGTCGGACCTGGGACCGGTTCGCACGGAGTGGGAGTCCTTGCGCGCGGAGTTGTTCCGGGCGGCGGATTGGTTCGCAAAGAGCGACGCCGGGCTCGCGTCCGTGCAACGCGTAGCGACACTTCGCGCCGACCGCCAGGACACGCAGGCGCTCGAGCGTGTCATCGATCAACTGGCGCGCCTGATCGAGGAGGGAAGGCAAGACTGCGACGACCTGGGCGAGCCGGAGTACGACGCGGAGATGCCGGGGACGAGCGGAAGACGCCACATCGCCTTGTGGGAGGAGTGGTCGAGTGATTGGATAGAGAGAGTGGACGACGCAGCGGTCCGGTTGCCATCGCAACCGCCGTGGACGGGAGAGCGTTCGTACACCATAGCATACCAGGAAGTGAGCAGCGCAATCAGGGAGCTCAGGTTGGTTCCGAACGGTACTGGGATATGGGCCACGCCGTTCCGCAGTCAGTGGGAGCAGCGATTCACCACGGCCGATTACCACCTGAACGAAGCCCGGAGCCATCTGCTGGGTATCGCTCGATAACCCTGCGGAGGCGCACCGTCGAGCAATCGCCGAGCCGGATGTCTTCACGCGCGGCGGCGACGACGACTGATCGGCACGGGATGACTCGCTGCATTCGTTTTGTTTTCATATCCTACCGGCGGTGAACTGGCCTTCTACGTCAAGTGACGCTGACATGCGACTGGCTTGTCTGCAATTATAAAAATCCTCATTAGAAAATTGTGGAAAACGTCCCGTTTCGGCGCGATTCGATATGGCAACGCATTGTGACTAAACAGGTTGCACGCGCAGATCGACCCCCGACAGTTATCCACACTCATCTGTCGTTTTGTGGATAACGCGCTCCGGCTCTCAGATAAAACAAAAGGCTCCCGCAGACCCCCGGGAGCCTCTTTCGAGACGATTCTGTAAGTGAGTCCAGATTAACGAGTGCCAGCGGACTCAGGTTTCCGCTCCACCGGCTTTTCCCATGTCGTCTTCTCCGACTTGGGAACATCCACCGCTTTCCCGCCCATCTTGCAGTTGCCTTCGAAGAACACGCCCTCGTCGATCACAAGCCGAGCCGTCTGGATGTCGCCCTCGACGTGCGAACCGGTTTGCAGTTCGATCTTGTTGCTGGCGACAATGTTCCCAACCAGCTTGCCACCGATGATGGCGTTCTTCACCTTCACATCCGCCTTCACCAAGCCGGATTTGCCGATGATGAGGGTTTCCGGGCACTCCATCTTGCCTTCGAACTCGCCGTCGACGCGAATAGTGCCCTGGAGCCCGATTTCCCCTTTTACTTTGCAGCCCTGGCCGAGAATCGAGTTGAGGCTGCTCTGCCCGGTGGTGATGTCCGCTTCCTTTCCAAACATGTCTCAAGCCTCCTCTGCAGAGTTACAGTTTCCCAAGGAGGAATCCAACGCTAAGCCCGCCGGGCCGGACGACGAAGTCACCACTTCGCTAAAAGTCCAGCAAGTACTCTCTTGGATCGACGGGAATACCGTTTTTCCTGACCTCGAAGTGTAGGTGCGGAGCTGTGCTCCTTCCGGTGTTCCCCAAAAACGCGATCGTGCTTCCCCGCGTCACTCGGTCTCCCACTTTTACCAGATTTCGGGAATTGTGTCCATACAGAGTATATATCCCGAACCCGTGATCGATCTCGACAACAAAACCGTATGTGTCATCGAACCCGCTGGTCACGACCACGCCCTCACCTGCCGCCCTGTTCGGCGTATCCCGCTCAGCAGCAATATCCATACCCGGGTGGTAATCTGCGGCCTTTTCTCCGCCCGTTATGAAAAATCCTTTGGTCGTGTATCCCCTTATGGGCCAAAGGGAAGGGAGCGCTTCCAACATGAGTTGTTGTTCGGGCGCTCCCACGACCTCATCGAGTTCTTCAGCTGGTTGCCACGGAGCCCTCGCAGACGGTGAAAATCTTGCCACCAGCAAGCTGTCTTCGGGAGAAAGATCGACACCCAGCATGCTCTTGACCTGGATGCTCAGGGCTTGGAGGTTCAAAAGCTCCATTCTGAGCGAGTCGATCTGGGCAGCTTGGAGTCTGAGTCTCTCGTTGTCGTGGCTGAGGCGCCTCACGTGCTCGGCGGTCACCAGGACGCGGCCGTAAGTGATCACGAACACGAAGACTACCAGAACCAAGATGGCGAGCAGCACGCTGAAGGTGTAGAGAAGCCGGTACGAGAACCGGAAGTTCAGAGTTTTGGCGTTATCGTGCGGGACAATGATTACGGAGAGGTTCTTGCCCATTGCTCGCCCCGTTTCGAAACGGTGTTTCGAAGGCCCGTACTATCCGGTTCCTGCGGCCAAACCGAAAACGGCTCGCTTACCTCGGCAGTGGCAGTTGCATCAATGAGGCCAACCGCTCGAAGTCGTCGTGTCCGTAGAATTCGATGGTGACCGTTCCCTTGCCGCCCCGTTTCTCACTGATCACCACACGCGTGCCGAGGTGGTTCGAGAACGCCTTTTCGAGATACGCGATGTGGGTCGGCTTTTCTTTTCGATTCGCCAGCAATTCGCTGCGCTGCTTTTTCCGTGCACCGATACCCGCTTCGGCCTCCGCTTGACGAACGCTGAGATTTCTCTCGACGATTCTCCGGGCCAGCAATAGCTGTTCCTTCTGTGTCGGCAACGCAAGTAGGGCGCGTGCGTGACCGCTCGTCAACTGCCCGTCGACCACCATCTGTTGCACTTCTTCCGGCAGGTTCAGCAGCCGGAGCGTGTTCGCCACAGAACTCCGATCGCAGCCGATGAACTGCGCGAGCTCTGCTTGCGACAAACCAAACGTCGCCACCAGAGCCCGGTATGCGTGGGCGACCTCGATGGCGTTGAGGTCTTCACGTTGGAGGTTCTCGACCAGCGCCAAACGCAGGGAGTCGACGTCCTTCGCTTCCTTGACAATCGCCGGCACGGTGGGCACGCCGGCCATTCTCGCTGCTTTGAGGCGACGCTCCCCCATGATGAGTTCGTATCGCCCCCCCTTCTTTCGGACGACGACCGGCTGCAGAATCCCATCCTGGCGGATGCTCTCGGAAAGTGTACGCAGGCCCTCATCGCCGAAGGACTTTCGCGGTTGGTTGGGATTGGTCTCGATGTCGTTCACGGCGAGATCCACGACGAGGGTGCCCCGTTCTTCCGGCTCCGACACGAACTTAGGGATCAATGCTTCCAATCCTTTTCCCAACACTTTCTTAGGCACTGGCGATCACCTCTTTCGCGAGCTCCAGGTAACTTTTCGCTCCCTGGCATTGGATGTCGTACAAAATGATGGGCTTGCCAAAACTGGGCGACTCGCTCAAACGGACGTTTCTGGGGATGATCGTGTGGTACACCTTGTCCCCGAAGTAACTGATCGTCTCTTCGACCACCTGAGTCGCCAAGTTCAACCGCTTGTCGTACATCGTGAGAAGCACACCCTCTATATCGAGGTTCGGGTTCAGTCGGGATTGCACCATGCGCACGGTGCCGAGCAGGTGCCCGAGCCCTTCGAGCGCGTAATACTCACATTGAACAGGTATCAAGAGCGAATCCGCGGCTGAAAGCACGTTCACGGTGAGGAGACCGAGGCTCGGGGGACAGTCGACGATCATGTAATCGTAATCCCCTTTGATCGCCAGCAACGCGTTCTTGAGTTTGAACTCCCGGTGTTCCTGGTTGACGAGCTCGACTTCCGCACCCGTGAGTTGTTGGTTGGAGGGCAGCAACCTCAGAAACGGCATTACGGTATCGACGATCGCGTCTCGGACGGTCGCCGGCTCGAAGAGCACATCGTAAACCGTAACCGGCAGCGCCTGTTTGTCGATCCCCATACCGGATGTGGCATTGCCCTGGGGGTCCATGTCCACGAGCAGCGTGCGCTTTTCGGCCGCCGCGAGGCTGGCGCACAGGTTGATGGCCGTGGTGGTCTTTCCCACACCACCCTTCTGGTTCGTTATGGCGATGATTCGTCCCATACTACCCTCGCCTCCAACGAAGGGAGGCTCATTGCACCAAGAGACGATCCGCTGGTTTTGTTGCCGGCCGACTTTCACCGACCAGGCTAATATGCATATCTTGTTGTATTACAATATAATACGGCTATGTTTCGTTCCCGTCACGGTGCGTATTGGCTCTGATTCTCCCAGGGGGTGACGATCACCTCGGTCTGGATCTGTCCATGGTTGGTTGCATCGATGATTGTTTTCTCGATCGCGTCCACATCGTCCTCGTCGTACGCTTGGCCCCAGTAGTTGTGCTGAACAAGGAGTGTGTCCCACTGCCCCCCGATGACCATACCGCTCGGAAACGGCGGGACTATCCGTATGTTGGAGACCGTACTTAAGTTATTTAATGATATGTCGTTATACGAGATGCCGGCCCAAGAGGCACTTGCCAAAAGGATGCCGTTTACCCCGTTGAACTCGACCCTGTTATACTGGATCAAGATAGGAACCTGTTGGAGGTTATCCCGCAGGTCGATGAACACCCCGGTATGGCCATTGTTGATGATCTCATTGTATCGAATCGACACGGCTTGAGGCAGCTCCGCGAGAGACGAGATCGCAATGCCGTAATTCTGGTTGTTGGAGATCTCGCAGTGTTCCACCGTCAAAGTGCCCGAACCGCTGATCCGGATCCCGGCGTCATTCGAGCACATGATCCGGCAGTGCTGCAGGTTGGCGCTCGCGTCGCCGACGAACAAGAAGACTCCGCAGATGCCGTAAAGAACATCCGTATACGCGAGATCCACAAACCCCGACTGGTCGCTGGTTGTCGCTTCGATCCCCTTCCACCAGCCACGCTCCCCACCGCATCGAAACGTGCGATTGTTGGGTCGAATCAGCACCCGTTCGGATTCAGTGCCGGTGGCTCGCAGCGTGCCGACAACATCGATCACCGCATCTTCTTGTTCCAAATACAGTTCCACACCGGCTTCGATGGTTGTCGTTGTTGCTCCCAACACGGCGAGCCGGGGAGTATCCAGGATGTAGGGAGACTCATGTTTGAAGTAGCTCTGCGGGGCGACGCCCGCTGTCGTTCTGGTTCCCCGCTTGATGGCTTCGACGATTGAGTCTGACTCCTGGCCGTCCGATACCGAGACACGCGCGGTGTCCACTCCTATCGAATTCAGCGGTGTCCACCGCATCACCGTATTTTCAGCGTTCTGCGCGACGAGCGTCCCGCTCGTTATCTGCCAGGTGATCGTCAGGGGATCGTCGTTGGCATCGCTCACGTTCACACTGAGGTCCACGGCCACGCCCTTCTGGACCACGATCTTCTCGAACGCGAAAGCGATCGTCGGCGCCTGATTCACAGGTTGTATGGTTTCCGTCCCGGAACACCCGAGTACGCTAGCGGCGACTGCCGCGACAAGCACTGTGCGCATCACTGCAATTCCTTTCGTCACAAAGGATTGACATGTCCGCGACGGGAGGTCCCCTCGATCCCGTGCAGATGCTGACAGGATAGACGGTGCCCGATTGGGAATCAAGCGCTTTTCGTAGTTGGTTTCTTTCTGGGTCCGCCGGGGAGGCACAGCGGAGGGGCGGTTTCACGTGAAACCCATATTAACCATGGTGTTACGGGCTCTCGTACCCACACGGCGCGAAACAGGAAATGGTCACGAGCCGGTTTCGAAAACGTCGCCGTCGAACACACCCTATCTTCGTTCCCCCTTCCGGTACAAACAAAAACGCCCAGAATCTGTGGTCAGTGTTTGGGCCAGTTCCAGGTGCGACCCTATGTGATCGGGGATCTCTTCTTCCTTGGGCCGGACGGTGCAGTAGTAGCCGGAGCCACGCAGGAAACGCTCCGCCGTGGACGCGATTGCCGGGCCACCCACGGCCATGGTGACGGCAACATCAAAAGATTCGTAACTTGTTTGCCTTTCAACCAATTCCGCGGCGTCACCAGATGCGATTTCGATCCCCTCGAGCTGCAGAATCGTTCGGACACGCTCCAGAAACAAGACCTTCTTTTCTCGCCGCTCCACCAGCACCACTGTGATCTCGGGGCGAAGCAGCTTCCAAATAACGCCCGGGAACCCCGCGCCCGACCCGATGTCGACGACGCGATCGGGACGGATATCTCGAGAGCGATCACATTCGCCGGCCAGGAAATCCCACAGGCCGACACTCTGGCGCACGAGCCGTTTCAAAGAGGCCTCCGTGGATCGCTTCGACACCAGCCCCAGCGCCCGATTCCAGCGCACGATCTCGCCCAGGTATTTCTCCAGGACTTCGCGGTTCAAGCCGGGAAACTCCCGCGACAATAAGGTCGAGAGTGAGACAGGGTCTATTGGGTGGTTGGGTCGCATCCGCCATCAAACGAGATTCAGCTGCCGAACGAGCAAGACGATACGGCAGCATATGGCAATCATTTGTAAATCAGACAGTTGAAGCCTCTGCCGTTCTGCGCCGGCGCTCGAGATACACCGCGATGATCGAAAGATCTGCCGCGCGCACTCCCGCGATTCGCGTGGCATGCCCGATCGTTTCAGGGCGCATGCGATTCAGCTTTTGTCGCGCCTCGGTGCTCAGACCGGGTATATTGTCGTAGTTCAG
>JBGSIK010000516.1:0-6084 GCA_041742575.1 Candidatus Krumholzibacteriia bacterium | reverse complement strand
GGCGTCTACTGGGACAAGGAGCGCCAGAAGCCGATCAACATGAAAGCCGCGCTCAAGTGGGCCTTGGGGAACGAAAACGTTCACACTGCGATCCCCGGATTTACCACATTTGACCAGCTGGAGCTGGATCTCTCCGTCATGGCCGACCTCGCGCTCACGCCCGAGGAGCGCAAGGACCTCGAGCAGGGCGAGGACTTGGGATACCGGGGTCTCTTCTGTGACCAATGCGGGGTGTGTATGGCCCAGTGCGGTCGCGGCGTCGATATCCCGGCCATGCTCCGGAGCTACATGTACGTGTACGGCTACCGAAACCTGGCCGCCGCGCGCGAGGCGTTGGACGGCGTGGAACTCGGCCGGCTCGCGTGCGAGAGTTGTGACGGGTGCACGGTGAACTGCACCATGGGTTTCGACGTGCGCGCCCGGGTACGGGACGTGGCCCGGATCCGACACGTGCCGGAGGAGTTCGTCGTTTGACCACCGATAAACGGAGGTATCCCGTGAGAAACAGCGCGTGGGGCCCGCTCGTCGTGACGGTGTTGTTCCTGCTCGTCGCCGCTCCGGCATGGGCCGACATCACCGTGATGTTCCCGGACATGATTGGCTGGGAACGTGAGGGGGAGCCGGCTGTTTACCTTCCGGACAACTTGTTCGAGTACATCGACGGCGCGGCGGATCTGTATCTCGCCTATGACTTCCAGGAAATGGGAGCGCTCAACTATGCGGATGGACGAGGCGGGAGTGTCTCCGTCGAAATCTACCGGCTCGGCGACGCGAGGTGCGCGTACGGAATCTACAGTCAGGAGCGGCCGCGGGATCCGAGTTATGTGGAGTCGGGCGCGCAGGGCTATTACGATCCCGGCGTGCTCAACTTCTGCCAGGGCGATCACTACGTCAAGATTCTCGGCTACGAGCTCGCCGACGGCGAGAAGGCCGCGTTGACTATGATTGCGAACAGCATCTCGGCGAAAATCAGCTCGGCCAGAGTCGACTCCACTGAGAGCGGCTCCGGTCAGGGCAGCGAAACCGATCGCGCCGGGGACAAAACTCTGCCGGCTGCGCTCTCGTGTTTTCCGGCGACGGGGAAGGTGCCCGACACCGAGCGCTACATCGCCAGGGATTTTCTCGGCCAGGAATTCCTGCGCTCTGCGTTCGTCGCTGAATACGACATCGGCGAGCAGGGCTCGCGTGCGTTCATCATCGAGGCGCGCGATGCGGACGAAGCCATAAACATGGTGGAGCGTTTTCGCAAGAGCGTGGCGGACCGCGGCGGCAAAGTGGAGGAGAGCGACGGGGTCGTCCACCTGCGGGACCCGCGACAAAGCGCCGGCCCGGTGACGCTCAAACGGCACGGCAACTACGTCTGGGGCGTGGTCGGCGACGACCTTCGGGCTCTGGGTGTTGTTCTCCGCGGGATAGAGGAGAACCTCAAGGAGCAGCACCTCCTCGAGTAGTCGATCCGACCCTCCGCCAGGCGCAATCTCCTCTCCCGACGTTGCGACGGCCCCCCCAAGGGCGATGATCGACGGGCTATCCGCCGGAAGCGGGCTTCACCGGCGGACGGCTTTCCTCGAAAACGGCGTCGTCGATCGGCTCGTCGAACGTGATCGACTTCCACATGTATTCGTTCGTCTTGACGCCGTCCTGGTAGAGATCGATCCGGAACGGCATCCAGACGCCGCTGATCTCGCGATAGTCGGCCATGACCGTTACCGCGGCCCCCTTGTCGGAAATCCGGCGCAGGGGCAAAGTGGTTTTGCGGTCGAGGTCGACGAGGATGGTGTCGCCGTTATCGACGATGCCGACACGAGTGATGGTGGAACCGGCGAAGAGCGAGTCGTCGGGAACGCTGGGAACGACGAAGAAGGTGTCGCACTCGGCGAGGTAGTACGCCATCTCGTCCACGTTGTTCCGCATCGCCACTTTCATCTGTTCGGTGTAACGCGGGTGCTGCCGCACGCCCAGATTCACCACCGCCCAAACCTCACCCGCATTGTAATAGTACGTGAAGAAGAACGGGTGATCATAGGCGCTGAAATCCTGGTCGAGCTTCATCTTGTCCGGCAGCTTCACGTGGCGCACGCAGTCGGCGGTGAGGTCCCCCCATCCCTCCCAGTGCGCCAGCATGGCACCGCGATCGACGCGAGTCTGCCACCGCATCTTCCCAGGCTGGGACTGGTTTCCCATTACCTGCGCCGAGTGTTGCAGCAGCGTGCGGGCTTCCTCGCCGGGATCGCCGGCGCCGACCGTGGCAACGCCCGCGAACAGCAACACGACCGCCAATGTCATTGCGCCGCGCGCGCGAACGCGAAATGTATTTGTTTTCATATCCACACCTCAGATCATGAGTTCCCGATGGGCTTCCAGTAGCTTCGTACGGATCGGGATTCCGTACGGGCACGACGACACGCATGGTCCGTCGCAGGAGGCGCAGCGTGCGGCATTGCGCGGACTCGGTAGCGACGCATATCGCGCCATCGCGTATTTTTCGCGACCGTAACTGTTGAAGTACAGCCGGTAGCGCAGGATGTCGTGGATGGGAACACCGGCGGGGCAGGCCTCCAGACACCCGCTGCAGCCGGGCCGGCAGTAGTCGCGTTGGAGCAGGGAACCGTATTCCTCCAACACCTTTTTATCGCTCGGCGTGAGGCTGACTTTTCCCGAGGCCGCCACGAATTCGTCGATGTCTTCGTACGTGCGCATCGTGAGGCAGATGCTGTCGATGTTCGGCTGGGCGAGCATCCATTTGAGGAGCGCCTGTCGCACCGTGCGTCCTTCGGTCGCGTACGCGGAGTAGTCGATCTTGCGCGCCGCCGACATGCTCTTCATGGCGACCACGGCGACGTCCTTCTCCCTCGCCTTGGCGAGCACGGGCTCGAGGCCCTTCGTCATGTAGTTCATGCCCGGCTGAATGAGGTCGATGCTGGTATTGTCGATGAGCCAGGTGAAGTCCTCGACCATCTTCGGTCCGTGCGAGCTAGCGCCCCAGTACCGGATCTTGCCGTCCTGCTTCGCGCGCTCGAACGCGGTGTAGATGTTCGGGTTCTCGATACGGGCGCGGTCGCCGAGGTTGGGATCGCCCACGGAGTGTATCTGACAGCAATCGACGTAATCGGTGTTGAGCCGCTTGAGGCTCTCCTCGATCGCGGTCGTGATTTCCTCCGCCGTCACGGTCGTCGTGAACAGCTCGGGCACGAGTTTGGTGGTGACGAACAGCTTGTCCCTTTTTGCCGGGAAGATCTTCCCGATCACCACCTCCATATCGTAGTACTGGCGCGCGGTGTCGACGTAGTTCATGCCGCGCTCCATGGCGTACTCGAGCATGGCCGGGTCCTGCATGCCGGCGTTCCCGTACGAGACGTCGGAGACGTTCCATCCCGTGCGGCCGAGACGGCGGTATTCCTTTATCTGTGGTTTGGCGGGAGCGGCCGGTTCCTGCGTCGCGCTCATCGACTGCGTTACGGCTTCCACCGCGCCGGCAGCCGCCGTGACACCTAGGCCGGCGACCACCACCGACGCCACGCTCTGCCCGATGAAATCCCTCCTCGAAACCTTTTCGCCTGAATCGATCATGACGCACCTCACTTTCGGCGTCATTGTACGCCAATCCGCGGGACGTTGTTACTGTGTTTTTGACTGCGCCGCGGTCCGGCCTCGTGGTATTCTCCTTCGGGGTGTTCCGATGATTGGCCGCATCGTTTCCCACTACAAAATTCTGGAGAAAATGGGGCGCGAGGGAATCGGCGTCATCTACAAAGCCGAAGACATGGAACACGAGCGCGTGGTCGCGCTGAAGTTCCTGCCCCCCGATGTCACGCGCGACGCGAAAATCCGCTCCGAGTTCGTTAGGGAGGCCACTGCGATCGCGGAACTGGACCATCCAAACGTTTGTAAGATCTTCGAAATCGACGAGACGGCGGACGGGCGTCTGTTCGTGGCGATGGCCTGCTACGACGGGGAAACGCTGCAGGAGCGGATCGCGCGCGAGGATCTTTCACCGCTGGAGGCCACGGAAACGGCGATCGCAATCGCGCGCGGTTTGGAGCGGGCGCACGCCAAGGGGATCGTGCACCGGGACTTGAGACCCGCCAATGTTTTCATCACGCGGGACGGCGTGGTCAAAGTGGTCGATTTCAGCCTCGCGCGCTGGCCGGGTGAAACGGATTTCGCCGGGGTGGCCATTGTTCCCGGGACGATGCCGTACCTCTCGCCGGAACAGGTGCGGGGCGCGCGTCTCGACGGGCGGACGGACGTTTGGGGATTGGGCGCGGTGCTCTATGAGATGTTGACGGGTCGCGCGCCGTTCGGCGGGGAATACGAGCAGGCGGTCAAGGAGGCAATACTGGACGAAGCCCCCGAGCCGGTGGAGCGTGTGCGCGAAGGAGTTCCCGGAGCGCTGGCGCGGATCACCGCCAGGGCGCTGGCGAAAGAACCGGGAGACCGGTACCAGAGCGCGGGCGAGATGCTGGCGGAGCTGGAAGCGGCTCGGCGGGAACTCGGTCAGAGCTAACGCCCTGTACCGGAGGAGCCTCGTCATTTGGCGCGGGTGGCCACCCGATGTCGTCGCCCGGGGGGCGGCTGATCACATCGGGTCGCTCGGGCACGGCTCCCAACGACCGGCCGTGCCCATCGCAGTTCCGAGCTCGACGGTCGCCTCGGTTATCGGCTCGCGGATGGACCCTCTTATTATGGCTCGCCGATAAACGGCCCGCTCGACCCGATGTGATCAGCCGCCCCCCCGGCCATCGGTTGCGGGTTGGTGCAAACGATTGACAGTGGTGTATATTGGTGTGAGGCCGACTCCAATAACAGGACCTGACGAGGAGGCATGACGAAATGTTTTTCGACCCGATTTACTGGTTGATCATCGTTGTGGGGTTGCTGCTCAGCCTGTGGGCGAGCATGAAGACCAAGGGCACTTTCGCCAAATTCAGCAAATTCACGACCCAACGGGGCCTGACCGGCGCGGATGTCGCCCGATCCATACTCCGCGACAACGGCATTTCCGACGTGAACGTGCAGTCGGTGCAGGGCACCCTCACGGACCACTACGATCCGCGCAGCAAGACCCTGCGTCTGAGCGAAGCCGTTTATAGCAGCGCGTCGATGGCCGCCTGCGGGGTGGCCGCGCACGAAGTCGGACACGCCGTGCAGCACGCGCAGAACTACGCCCCCCTCAAGTTCAGGTCGGCCTGGGTGCCGGTCGCGAACCTTGGAGGCGGGATCTCGATGTTCGTGCTCATCATGGCCGCCGTCATGGGCGGCGCCGCGACGGTGACGGGCGGGAAGCTCGCCGTGGCGGGCATTGTGCTGTTTGCTACCACCACTGTCTTCACTTTGGTCACCCTGCCGGTCGAGTTCGACGCGAGCCGGCGGGCGCTCGTCACACTCCAGAGGGGCGGGTACATGACGCCCGACGAGCTTGCGGGCGCGCGCAAGGTGCTGTCCGCGGCCGCGTTGACCTACGTCGCCGCTTTCCTTACCTCGCTCCTGACGCTGCTGTACTGGGCGTACCGCCTGGGACTGTTCGGCGGCAGGCGGAGCGACTGACCGCGGCGGTCTCGCGCATACGCGGGTACGCGGTTTGCTATGGCGTGTCGGTATGTCCGAGCAGAGCATCCTCTCTGTCCATCTGGAACCCGATCAAGCCGTCGAAAGCCAAGAGCGGGAGGACCCCGTGGAGGCCGCCTACCGCCTTGGCCGCGCGCTGCTCGAAACAGGCGCTTTCGCCGAGGCCGCCGAGCAATACCGCCAGGTGCTGAAAATCCGGCCGGAGCACATTCGAGCGGCCTACGATCTCACCTTCACCGGCAAATGGGTGTCCGGGGATGAGGCGCACCGCAAACGGCTGGTCGAACTACTGGACACCGCGACCAGCGATGGCGATCGGGCATACGTTCACTTCGCGCTGGGGAAGCTCCTGGACGATCAGGGCCAGTACGACAGGGCGTTTGCGCATGTCCACGAGGGCAACCGCTTGGCGGGCGCACGGTACGACCGCGACGCCCATGACCGGTTCGTGACGGCGCTCATCGATGCCCACTCGCGGCTCATCACTCGGATCGGCCGGCCTGCGGGCTCCCCTTC
>JBGSIK010000515.1:0-13540 GCA_041742575.1 Candidatus Krumholzibacteriia bacterium | reverse complement strand
CCGCTTCGATCCGGACGCACGGCCGCTGCCCGAAAGAGGCTCCCGCGCCCGCCACGAGCAGGACCGCTGCTATATTCGAACAGATCAACCGCCGCACGGTCGTTCACCCGCCGCCGTTGTTATTAGTGCTTTCCTTGTGGAGGATATCCAGCTGCTGTTGCGCAATCTTCGCATACCGTGTTTCGGGGAACAACTCAATACTTTTTTTGAGTATCCGCTCGGCGCTTTCCTTGTCGTCGAGGAGAGTCGAGTAGATGAGGGCGCTCTTGAACATCCCTCCGACCGTGCTGGATTCGTCCCAGCCACCGGACTCCTTCTCCAGGATCGAGGCGATTTCCCGCGGCCGATCCATCATGAGGAAGTTCTCTATAAGGAAGTCCTCCACCATCAGACGGTTGCCCTGAAACTTGCTCTGACGGGCGATGAGCGCAAGGTAGTATTCCTTCGCCCGTTCCAGGTTACGCTCCGCCATTTCGCGGTCCCCGCTCGCGACGTAGTGTCGCGTGATCACGAGGGGCGCTTGTATTGCCGCCGTCGAGTTTGGTACCAGGCTCATGATCCGCCTGAGCAGCCGGATCGCCTCATCCCACTGGTTCGCGCGCTCGAGCTGCAACGCGCGTGCGAGCATGGCGCGGGAAGCGATTTCCTGAGGCGCGGTCCGGCTCGACTCGACCTCACGGAGTATCTCCACTCCGGCCTCGACGTCGCCGCGCTCGATCGCCAAGGTGGCCAGGTTGTATTTAGCGGCGTGCGCGGTGGGCGCGTCCGGAAAACGCTCGATCAGCGTCTGGAATACTTCCGCGCCTCTTCGGCGGTCGTCCATTCCAAAAGCCAGTATCTCCCCTTTCAAGAGCAAGAGGCTCCCCGATTCTTGTTGATAGGCCGGATGGACGAGCAGCCGCTCGACGTCATCGAGAGCTGACTGCCATTCCTCTCGTATGAGATGGAGGTTCGCCCGCGAGAACACGGCCGAGGCCGCGATTGCGCTGTCGGGCCAGGTCGCGGCCACGCGCCCGTAGAAATCATCCGCGAGCCTGCTGAAAGACTCGTAATCCGCGGTGTCCCCGCGCTCGCGATAGAGACGGACGAGGACCAACGGGATGTTCAGGAATACGTCCTTCAACCGATGGTTTCCCGACCAGAAGTCCTCGCTTTCGGCAATCTCACGGAAGATCTGCGCGCATTGCTGCTCGACCGGGTCGGGCTCCCCGGCAAGGTACATCGTGCGGGCGAGGTTGAGCCTCACGTCCAGCCGGTGCTGCAGATCGAGGTCCGTTTCTTCGAGGGTCCGTGCGTAGAAATCACTGGCGGAGTGGAATCGCTCGCTGAGGAAGTACAGGTTCGCGAGCGCGATCTTGGACGCCACGCGTATGCGCTTGATATCGCGAACGACCTTCGGATCCCAGCCACGCGTGTCATAAACGACGAGTGGGTCGTAGGCCACCACTTCGTTGAAGGCGTCTATGGCGAACCCGAGATCGCGCTGCGATGCTTTCAGGAAGCCGATGTTTATCTTTCGCTCGTGGACCTGGGCTTTCCATAGCCGGCGCTCGAGTGTGTAACGCGCGTACACGTCGTCCTGCGCCCGGCATCCGACCACCAGGGCGGACAGGGTCAATGCGATTGCGACCAGGGCGGACCTTGTTCGCATCACAGCCCCTCCTTGCGACCGCCGGTCGCGAGAGAGGTCGTGGATGCGAACAAGAAGTAGCTTGTGAACATCTCGACCACGATCCCGGCGGCGAGCAGGAAGAACACCAGCTCGGGGCGGAACTTGAGGACCACCTTGTCCGGGTGGCGCAAAAGCGCGTCGATCGGCCAGTGAATGAGCACGACGGTCGCGAGTATCAACACCGTGACTCCGAAGCGGCGCCGGCCGGAACGAATGCTGTGCACAATCGCTGCAATCGCATCCTCGGCGTGCGCCGCCACGTGGAACGGTGCGTACACGAGCAGCGCCTGCGCGCAAACCATCGCCGCCACGCCCACCAGGGACGCAAGCCGGGACGCCCAGACGTTGCCGACCCTGGATGCGATCGCGCCGAACAGCAACTGGAGCGCCGACATCACGGTCACGTAGACGACCCCCACCAACACCAGCGAGAGCATGGAACGCAGCACCGGGGACCGCCGCCGGCCCCCGTCCGGGACTGCCACGCCGATGTGCTCGTAGTAGTCGAGCATCATGCTCACAGCCCAGCCGAACAGGCAGAAGCCCACGATCACGGCCAGCGGGAGATAGAGGAGATGGTAGGTGTGGGGGAGCAGGATGAAGTGCATCGGGAAATGGAGCGCCCTCTCCCCTCCCACCGCCGCCGTCACCGGAACCATCACCGTCGAAATGGGCGGCACGAAGAAGAAGGTGAGGCTCATGAGCACGAGCAGCTCGAGTGCCGCAAAAACGACGAACGGCGCCAGCACGCTGGGTGACCGGAGCATCGCCAGCGATTCCTCCCAGCACTTCATGTAACGGAGTAACAGGTCAATCACGTGCATGTCTGCTCCGATACATCTGCTCGATGACGCGTTCCAGGTCGACGGCGTACGACGCGACCAGCAACTCCGCCGCGGCGGCGTCTTCTCCCGTTCCCGCTGAAACGCGGGCGAACACCAGATCCTGGGGGTGGTGCAGCAACGCCGCTTTGGTCAGGTGGTATTTGAGTTCGAACACCCCGCAGAGGACACGCTCATCGGTTTGAAACCAGTAGTACACCACCTGGCGTTCGACGCCGTCGGTGACCACGAGCTTTCGAATCCGGTCCCCTCCCCAAGGAGCACCGACGGTGTGCTGTTCCACGATGCTCCATCCGGATCCCGGGTAGCAATGTTCGGGCGAGTGGACCTGAGATCCTTCCTTCTGACGGTCGAAGTACCCGAGGAACACCGATACCGGTCCGCCCGGGTCGTGATAAGTGCGGTAGCTCACCTCGCGGGCGCCGAGCACGTGGAGGAAATCGTCATCGAGCGGTTCGGCACGATACGGCACCTCGCGGGCCTCGAGCATGTGTCCGTCCAGGTCGAAAGCAGTCCCCGGCGGCGGAGCGGAAAACCGGAGATAGTTTCCCCAGACGGCCATGACCGCCAACAGAATGCATACCATCACGCCGCTTTTCTTTTGGCGATCCATTCCAGCACCAAGCCCGCGGCCACGAGCAGAACCAAGCCGCTCAAAAACACGACGATTCCGGAAAACTGATGAAAGAAATTATCCGCCGCTTCGGGACTCCCCAACGCCGACACGATCGCAGTGACCGCCAAGCGCACGGTGTTGGCGGCGACGGCGACCGGCACCGACAAAGCCACCAGAAGCACCTTCGCCGCCGAGCCCGTGTGGAGGAAGTCGCTCGCGAATATGGCCAGCGAGCCCAGCGTCATCATCGACCGCAGACCACTGCAAGCAGTGACGACCTCCAGATTGTAGTTCTCCAGATGGATCACGTTGCCCGTGCGGACGACAGGCATTCCCAAGGCGGAGAGAAGCGTTGCCGTGAGCCGGGAGCTCTCGATCTGGAGCGGGAACGTCAACCGGTAGTAGAGAATGTAGGGCAACGGCAGCATGAGCAGGAGGAAGGCCAGCGGGAAAGCCAACACTCGTGTGCGCTCCTTCCCCTGTGTCAGCGAGAACAGTCCGATGGCCGTCAGCACCATCGCAAAGCGCTGCGTGAACAACTCGGCGGCCGCGATACCGAGGAGGTAGATTGCTCCTCCGATCGCGACGACGATGATGCCGGGCGACCACACCGAGCGTGGCGCCTTCGCAAGTTTCCCGCGTCGGCGCCACGCCAGGAAAATCGCCATGGGGACGACGAAGAGTCCGTGGGTGTAGTTGGGATCATCCAGCCACTGCCGGCCGAGAGAAGCGGCCACGAACCAGAAAACCGCGGCGAACAAGATGATCATCCCCACGGTGCAGGGCGAAATTCGAGGGGAAACGGATTCTTGCGTCATGGATCGGATTGCACTACGAACCGTCCCGATTGCCGCACTTCACCGCCGCCATCGGTAACCCGGACGAGGTAAAGGGAGCGAGCCACTCGCTGCCCGTGATCGTTGTTGAAATCCCAGACCCAATCGAATCCATCGGAATCGTGGTTGACGTGGCTGCGGACCTGTCTGCCCGCGGTGTCGAATACTCGCACTGCCCAATTCAGCGGAAGGTCGAGGACCTCGAGCGGTCGTTCCGGATCACCTGCCCAGAAACCATCGGGGACGATCCGTCCGACGTCACCCTCTGCGAGGGAGGGGAAATCCACTTCGACGTTGAAGCGATAGTCGGAGAGCTCGGCGCAGTTGGGCGGCGAGGCCATGTCGCACACGTCCACACGCACGTCCACTTCCTCGCCGGGTGTAAAGCCGGCCTGGTTTTCGTATATGAGAGTGAGCGCGAACGGGGTGCCCTCGATGGCGTAAGGGGCCTCCGCGCCGTTCACGTAAAACTCGATCGAGGTTATGTCCACGCCGAGACCTTGGTCGGTAATCTGCACCCGGATGTCAGCATCGCGCCGCACCGACTTGGCGCCGTTCGAGGGCTCCAGCAACGCGAAGACGGGCGGTGCGCTGTCGGTGAAGATGCTGTCACCGGTCTCGAAGCTCCAGGTCGCCGACCCCGAATTGGCCGGGGCGGCGAGGTCAGAGGCGCGCGTTTCAACCGTCACCGTCGAATTCGCCGGGAGAGGCTGCTCCAACGTTCCTACCACCAGGTACGCCGAAGAATTGCCCACCTGCTGGATGCCTGTGAGGGGCGTGCCGTTGACTTCGATGGAGATCGACTCCGCGTCCACGCCTGTCTTGTCGTCCGTCACGATGAAGGAGATTACGGTGTTGCGCGGTACTCCCGTCTCGCCGTTCGCCGGCGTCATTCCGGAGAATGCGGGGTCCGCCACGTCCACGCCGCGCATCTGGAGGCTCTTCTCAGCGGAATAAGGGCTCCTGACCCCGGCGTTTGTGTACGCTTTGACGGCGAAGTAATACGTGCCGGCGGCAAATCCACAAATGTCGGCCGTTGCGCCGTCGGCCACCACCAGTGAGTCGTCATAGGAAGCTGCTTGCCCAGAGGCCACGGAACGGTCCCCGTGGTACACGATGTACCCTGTGACGGTAGGGTCGCCGGACGGGGTCCAGGTTACCCGCGCGCATCCGAAATCGACTTCGGACACAACGACGTTCAGCGGAGCAGGAGGTCCCTGGGTGCTCCCGTTGGTGACCGCCGCACATGACTCCAGAGAATACGGACTCCACAGGTTATAGAGGTTGTGCGCCCGGATGACCAGGCAGTAATTGCCGTTGGCAAGCCCGCAGAGGCTGTATCGGGCGACACCCCCTTGCGTAACGAAATCGCCGCTGTCGATCGCCGTCGAATCGGAGTACGAGCCCGCCGATGTGCCCCACGCCAGTACATATTCGTACACGTATTCCGATGCCTCGGGGGCCGCCCACGACAGGTTCACGCAGCCCACGTCGGTGCCGCTCGCGGCGAATTCTTCGGGGCGGGACGGCGATACCGGGTTGTCTCCCGTCCAGTTGATCTCGAAAACGTCCCCCGCCGCCGTCACATCGTCGAACGCCATTACCCCGAAGGGATTAGCGTCGCGCGTGGCGAAATCCGCGCCGTTCTTCCGGATGGCATATGTGCCGCCGGACCTCATGTTAAACATGAAGACACGCGTGTCGCCGCTTTTTGCAACGGCGATTGCCTTCTCGGCATCCCCGGCGGCCAAGGGCCCGGAAGTCCAGCCCGGTACGAAGGCGGATGCAATGAGGAGCAGCGCGAACGCGCTACGTATCTTGAGCAACGTACGGCCGGCGCCGCCGTCGCTGTCGAGTTGTGTCGGCATTGGATGCGTCATTTCCTTTTCCTGGTTGCATCGGTACGAGCAAGAAACATGCAAAAGCCGGACTTCAGACAGGGGTGCCGGTGGGGTTTGAGGGTAAACTCGGCCATACCGCAAAAAAGGTCAAGCACAATGTTACGGCACTGGAAGCGCGGGGAAAAAACGGTTGTGGATAAACGGGTTCTAATCTCGCTCACAGGCGTCCGAAGCCGTAATCGAACGACTCGATACGGGCAATCTCGGCATCGTCGCCGCCTTCGAGAACCTTCACGCAACGGTAGATTTGCCAGGCGGTGACGAAGTGGAGCACGTACCGGTCGCCGTCGTTGTACCGGGTCAGGAGATGCCGGTACATTTCCGTGCCGCGTTCGGAGAGCAGCAGCTTGGAGTTGCGCTCCTGGGTGCCGTGTGTGTGCACTTTGACGAAAATCCAGCGAGGCCACCCCGCCACTGAAATGGCGTTCCGTATCCAGAGGTCGACGCGGTCGGCCGTACCTGGATTGGTGCCGTTGATATCTCCGTTTTCGATGGCTGGAAACAGTCCACCCTTGCGCCGCCTCCAGTTGAAGGACAGCGGTCCGTTGATGAGCAGCAGATCCCCGTGCGGCACGGATTTGTATCGCGCATCGACGCCTCGATGGTGCGATTTGGAACGCCGGGGGTCGTCGGTGGCGTAGTAGATCCGGTTGATGATCGGCGGCTGCGTCGGGTCGGGGGCCGACGGGTACGTGAAGTCGGCGTAACAGCCCGTCTGTCTCAGAATCGTGATTTCGTCGCGGACGCCGCAGAAGCGGCCGCGGAGCCCGGAGTCATCGAGCGCCCAGTTACCGTGGATGAAGGCGTACACGGGGCTGTTGCTGACGGGGTCGACGTGGAGCAGGCCGTGCTCGCGATGCAGGGTATCGCGGAACGACAATATTTTTTGACGGAATCCATCCGACGTGTCTCCATCGTGATGGAGATGAATCTCTACCTCGCCGAACCGGCGCTTCTGCAACTCCGCCAGCTTGTCCATGCACTCGGGTATGTATTCTTCTTGGGGGTAAAAGAAGATGTGCTGGGGCGGAACGCCTCCGCGGTCGCGGCACCCATCCACGAGAATGGGGTAGCGCTTGCGCCACGCCTCCACGCGCTCGATTCCCTGCTCCCGGCCGGCGCCGTGCCACAACGGTTCGAAATGGTCCACGAAACAGAAGAACACATGCCGGGGTCCGTGATATTCCTGTCGCCTTCTCGTGAGGTGGCCGACGATGATCGTGGGCACGTTCTTCCGGCGGGCCAATCGCTGGGCGCGGTACAGCACGTACATGAGCGTGACCGCTGCGGCTGCTATCACCGGGTAGATGATGACCATGAACTCACCACGCCCAAACGAGGAAGGCTTTCAGCACCAGTATGCTCCCGATCATGAACACGAGGTTGTGCAAGTAGTCCCTCTTCTCGATGAGAACGTATTTTTCCGGGACCTGGCCGACGAAGAGGCTGGTGACCGCGGATGACAGCGCGAACAGGACGAACAGGACTTCGTTGTAGCTGCGCGACAGAAACATCGATCCGCTGAAGAATGCGACGATTCCCAGATACACCGCATCGGCATACAGAGCCAGCGCAGGCTGTCCCTTCTCCACCGCCTCCTTGGCGATAAAGCGGAGATTCTTGAAAGAGATCAGGAAGAGCATCAGCCACGCGAATAGACCGAAGGCGCCCAGCTCGCTGGCGCACAGCAACAGCGAGTTGTGCGCGGTTTTCGGATGGTACGACGTGAACATGTGCGCCCCGACGCCGAAAACCGGATACCACACGAACAGATCGATCGCGACCGTCCACGAGGCGACACGAGCCGCGGCCGATGCCTCCTCCGTCGACATCGTGCCCATGCGTGACGGGCCGAGTACGAATATCACGAACGCCATCACGACTCCCGCGATCGCGCCTCTCCGCCATCCGTAACGCCGCGCGAAAAGAATGAGGACCAGCAGTCCCAAGCTCAATATCCCGCCGCGCGACTCGGTGATGAATACCGTCACGGCGATGGTGATCGCGGCGGCGAACAAAAGCACTTTCAGGAACAGGGTGCGTGCCGATAACCCCAAGAGGACCGCAAACGGGAGCACGACCAGAAGGGCGAGCGCAAGGTCGTTGGGATCGCTGAAGATTCCGATCGACACGATCCGGCCCTGGAAGAGTTCCTGCCCGGCGAACCCCACGCCGGTAATGCGTTGGTAAATGCCTTGGACCGCAAGGAACAACGTCATGCCGAGCAGGAGATAGAGGGTGAACGCGAGCTTGCGATTGCTGTCGATGAGAACCGCGATCAGGAAGAACATGATGACCACGCTCAGGAACTCCTGGACCGAGGCAATGGTCTCGTTCATGTTCAGGTGCGAGAGGTGCGATAACGCGATCGCCGCGAAGAACCAGAGCACGAGGTAATTCTGGGGAACCCTCCTCAATCCCAGCGACGTTCTCCTGATCGCCATATGCAGCAGCATCAGGCCGAAAGTGGTGCTGCCGATGATCAGCATGACCGGAAGGCCCACGAAACCCGCTATGAACTCCTGCGGGCGCAGGTAGAGGAAGATGAGGTAGTTCACGAGGCCCAAGAACGGCTCGACGAATATCATCGTCATGCCGAAAACCACGGCGTAAACCGCAACCGCAACCGTTGTGGTCCGCAGTAACAGTAGCGAGAAGGCCACGGCCATGGCCGTGGTGATCACCACGATGGCGGCGAGAGCCAGTCGGTTCTTGGACATGGCTACCCGTTCTCTCCCAGCAGCGTATGCTCCACCTTCGACGCGATCGACTCCATCGTGTAAGGGCGGAGGGATTCCTCGGAACGCGAAGCGGCAAACGACCCACTGCGGACCGCCTGCACGAAATCGGCCAGGCCGTCGGCGATGATCGCGGGATCGCGTGACGTCAGGGACACGCCGACGCCGGTCTCGGACAAGATTCGCGTGGCATCGCCGGGTGGGGCGATGACCAGGACCGGGCGGCCGGCAAAGAGGTACGCGTACATCTTGCTCGGGACGCAAGTCGCCCACCGTTCCTCGGGCGGCAGCAGGAGCAGCAGCGAACGCGCGCGCCTCATGAGTTCGATGGAACGCCTGTAGGTGACGGTCCCGCGGAAGAAGACGTGCCCATCCAACCCGGCGCGCTGCACCCGCTTCACATCCTCGTCGTGGACGAGGCCGTATAGCTCGAGCTTCGGCACCAGCTCCGGACGGCGCGAACGGATTTCCTGGATCGCGGCGAAATAGAGATCGAACATACCCGGATACAGCTCCCCGAAATAGACCATGTCGCTATCCGGCGATCCCTCGGGCCGCGCGCCAGGCCCGCGATCGTCTATCGGCTCGAAGCCGTTGGTGATCACCTCGATCTTCGCAGGATCGATGTGCGGGAACGCCGCCAGCAGTGCCGCGCGGTTGCCGGGCGTATTCGCAATCACCCGGTCGCACGCACCGATCACCGAACGCTCCATCGAACGCTGAAGCCAGAGGCTCAACCGGTATCTGGGCTCGCGCAGCGGCGCGGTCCACGGATCCCTGAAATCCGCCACCCAGCGGAAGCGCCGCAGCATCCTGGCGCACCGTACCGCGAACTGCGTGGTATGCGGCGGGGTGGAACTCAGAACCACCGCACCCCCTCGCCTCGCCTCACGCGCGATGTGGAAGGCCGCAATCGGGATCCACCCCACCTGGGGGTCGGGATAGCTCAATGCCTGGTACGTCCACCGGAAAGGCAGCTTGGCGATCCGGTAGAGTCCAGTCAACAGGGACTGCCCGGCCCCATTGTCCTCACCCTCGTCGGGAGTCGAAGGCGGTTTTGCACCTCCCGGCCTGGCGCGGGCCAGCCGACGCGCCAAACCGACCACCTCCGGGCACCGTGTCCGTATCACCTTCACATCATCCGGAATCATCGCCTGGGTGGATGGATCCATCTTCTCGTGGGAGGACTTCTTCACCGTCAGTACCGTGATGTCCCAACCGCGCGCGCGCAGGCGAGTGATCAGGCCCGCAATCCGATACATGCCGGCCGTTGCGAGAGGCGGAAAGTGGTAAGACACCACGAGCAGTTTCTTCGGCTTGTTTCCCAATTGTAATAATTACAGATTAATAGAACGGTCTCTTCGTGTGATTTGTAAGGTCGAGCCGCTGTTACTCGGCCGGCGTTTGCAGCGGGATCTTCTCCTCGGTTCGTGCCGGCCATGCTCCCAGCAGCAATCCACCCAGGCACAGAAGCCTCATTACCTGGCGTTTGCGCCTGGCCAACGGGACCCCTCGGTATTCGTCGAGGAGCCAAATCAGGTAACGGCCCCCGGTATGAACCCGGTATCTCTGCGTCTCGACGAAGGGCACTCCGCGCCGGGTGAAGCGCACGGGATTCTCGCCGGGGCGGTTCCGAAGCCGCCAGCGGTCTTTCCCGCTCCAGGTGTGGGAACGGTAGGACCGAGCCGCGATAGCGAGGGCTTCGGGATCGTATCCGCCCCCAGGCCAGAACACATGGTCCACTCGCGCCTCGAGCTTCGACTCGATGATTCGCTTCGACTCGACCAGCTCGAACTCGATCCGGGCCCGTTTTTCCTCCGGCGTTTCCGTGCGGCCGTTCGGCGGTGACTTCAGGCGGTAACGCTCCAGCTCGCCGGAGAGCTCGTCGCGCCACCCTGGGCGCTCGAAAAACCGCTCCCCGCCCCGCTCCGCAACGAACGCGGCGCAGTGGGCGCCTTCGCGCTCGTCGGGAAAATAGCGCGTGGCCTCCAGGGACTTGGCGTAGTCGTAGACCGGTGTCCCCCAAGGCACGCGGCTGGCACGCGGATCGCGCAAGTAAAACGGCTTCTCCTCCGGGAACGCGTTCCAGTCCAGCCAGTAGTGACCGTCTCCCGGGTGGTGGAAATCCACGACCTCCGGCCCGACGGCGTACCAGGTATGCGTCATGGCGTGGGACTGGATCGACAGCACGCCCCGTTTCGTCGCCAGCCGCATCTCCGGCCACGACATGAACCCGCGCACGTCGAGATTCTCTTCCCGAGCCCGGCCGGCCCAGACGTCCGCGAGCGTGGGCCGGACTATCTCCCTCGGGTCGACGAAGTCCGGGTTGACGCAGACGATGCCCATGAATCCATATTTCTCCAGGAGTGGGGCCGCATAGGTCCAGTTGTCCAGATATCCGTCGTCGAATGTGAGCACCACTGTGCGATCCGGCAGCGGGTCCCCACCGGAGACGTGCTCATGGAGATGGGAAAGGTCCGCGCTGCGATATCCGGCTCGGGAGAGCGCGCGCAGGTGGTCCTCGAAGGTGATCGCGGGTACCGTCAGGATGGACCAGTGCCAATCGGGGATCAACCGCCCCACGCTGTGGTACATCAAAACCGGAATGGAAGCGCCCGTCGACAACGCCTGCTCCTCGTCTACTCAACGCCACGCGAATCGTAACCCATGGTAACGATCTGCGCCCGCAAGTCCAGCAGGATGTTGGTCCCGGTTCCGCGACCGGCGGCTCGCCCAACGGGTGTGGTGCTGCTGCATTTCCCGACTGATAGGACGCGGTAGAAAGGTTGCGAATCGGTGAATGGCCGGGGGAGCCGAACGCTCCCCCGGGATTAAGCATCCACCGCTCCGTCACGAATGGCGGGAACGTCCCGCCCCGGACTCACCTCGACGCCAGCACCTTCGGGGCGGGTGCGAACTCGTATCTGGCCTCGAAACGCAACGTCCCTTCGGGCGACGTGGCGTAGCCATCACCGCGCGTGACGACGATCGTCTGTCCGCCAGAGTGGTTCACGACCTCGACCCGGTATTCCGCGTCGGGCACGAGCCCGAACAGGTAGTGCTGGGAGTCCTCAATCGTGCTCAGCTCGTAAATGATGCTGCCCTGTGGGACCGCCCCGGACGGGTCGGCGGAGAACATGAGCACGATGTTGTTCCCGCTCTCCTTGATATGAGCGCCGACCATGTTGTCGGTGGTGCTGGTCACGAGCTCCGTGGGCGGCATGGTGCTGGTCCCGGTCCCCGTGAAGAGCACGTTCAAGAACTGCGTGGGGGAAGCCGGCGTGTTCCGTTCCAGATTCACGTGGTAGCAGCCCAAGCTGTTGCCCGTGGTCATGGTGAAATCGGACGCAGGAAGCAGCGTCTTCTGCACCAGTTTGTTCCCGCTGCTGGTGGCCGTGACGGTGTTGCCGCTGATCGTGGGCGCGTTGCGGGTGTTCAACACGTACGTGATGTCCACGTTGACGAAGTTCGGCTTCGGGGTTACGCGGTCGTACACCACCACGTAACCGGGAAGCACGTGCACCAACTCGCGGATGAACACGCTGAGGTAAGGGTCGTCGCCGTGCGAGTACCCGCTGGGATTGGTCCAGTAGGCGTCGGCGGCGTCGCCCACGATGTAGCGGTACTCGGGCGTGATCTCGTGCTTCAACACGGTGCCCGTCCCGTCGCCGTAGCGCTGGTCCTCTCCATTGACCAACAGCGTGTTGTGCAGGTAACCGTTCTTGTATACACCGTTGGATTCCTCGCACTGGTTGGCGTCTATCGCCTGCCAGCCGTCGATCCCTTCACCCTTGTAGATCACGAACGAGCTCTGGTCCTTGTGCTGGTGGTTCTGGACACGGTCGCTGCAAATGTAGCTCACGGATACGGCGTCGGGGTTCCAGCTGGAACGGCTGTTCATCCAGCCCAACCCCTCCGCGAAGTACGCCGTCTCCAACTCCCGATAGTCGCGTTCGGGATAATTCATGTTCGACCAGGCGAGGTCCGGCGGGTACATGTGCTGCCAACCGGTGCCCATGTCCGGCATGACGTGGTTCGCCCAGTACTGAGCGTACTGGCTCTCGATGCCGGGATACAGCCCGCGCGCGAGCAGGATGGCGGTTTCCCTCTCGTAAGGGCTCAAGGGGTTGTCCTTGTCCCTACCCGCATCGCCGCCGTTATAGCGCACCTCGTTCCCGGGCTGGTTGAGGAACAGGAAGAAGTACAGAGCCGAGCGCGGAAACGGCGTCGTCGTGAAATAATCCTTGGCACCGGCATCGCGCAGGTGCAGGTAGATCGCGAGGATCTGGTTCAAGGCGGCGGTCCCATACTGGGTTCCCTCGTGCCACCCTCCGCCCTCGCCCCGATAGGAGATCCATTGCCCGATCGCTTCACCCTCGAGTTTGGCGTACAGGAACTCCAGGATGTCGTTGTACGCCCTGCCCTCGTCGTGGAAGTACAGCTCCAAGGGCACGTTGTTCCCGTTCAGGGGGACCGTGAAGTCGTTCTCTCCGTATGTTGCCAGCGCCGCGAAGGTAGCGCACTGCATCTGCGCGTAGTAGTAGTTGTTTCCCGGGTCGTTCGTGGCCCAGCGGTCGTCCACGAAAAACGGATTGTCGTACGGGTCCTCGACGTAGATCTCCTGCACGATCCGGTTCATGTAGTCGATGTAGGTAGCCTTCTTGCCGGCCGACAGCATGTTGTAACACCAGTCGAAAACATAGGCGCAGTCCTGGACGTTGTCGTCGGCGTGCAGGAAAAAGTCGTTCCGTTCTTCTTCGAGACCGTCGGCGATCTCCGCGTCCACCAGACTGATGGCGCGGTTGGCATAGTTGACGTTTCCCGTGATCATGTAGTAGAGCGCAAACGCCCACGGCTGCACGATGTAGCAGTATTCCGGATTGGTGTAGCAGGTCTGCACCCAGTTGCGGAAAGTCGTCCATTGCGGGGATGGGG
>JBGSIK010000514.1:0-9627 GCA_041742575.1 Candidatus Krumholzibacteriia bacterium | reverse complement strand
TTCCACATACGTATCCATACCACGGATCGTACCAGCACCCGCTGTACATGTTGATGGGGATGTTGGTGTCAACCAGGGTGTAGCCGAACGATCCGGATACGTAGGGCGTGAATTTCCTCGGAAGAATGTTCCAGTCCCCGGACAACGCGATCGTGGCGGTTTCCAACGAACCGGAGTATCTCAGCGAGTCGACCGCGATTCCGTCTACGCCGCGCTTCGCATTGTAATTGGTGTAGCGCCAACTCGTGAAGAACCCGATGTTGAAGCGTTCGTTTATGTTGTATCCGAATCCGAAGCCCCACCCGAGGTCATCTTCGAGCTTGGCGGACGCGCCTCCAGCCTTCGTGACTTCCACGGACCCGATATAGCGCGTCTGTAAGCTGAAATCCCAGAACGTCGCGCGATGCGTGGCGCGGTCCTGGGCCAGCGCGGAGTGTCCGCAGGCTCCGACGAGTAGCGCGGTGAGTACGATCGAGCGAAGAACCAAACGAATCATGGCATTGACCTCCTGTCAGTTTGCTTGGACACAGCGAAGATCCCGACGACCTGCCCATTTGATGCGTTCCTCTTGGATTGCGAACGACTCCTGGATCAGTTTTTGCGCCGTCGCGTCCACCATCATATCACAATTAGCCGTACTCGTGTCGTCTGTGAACTCGTAGGATTACTAGGTTGGGCCGGAAAAATTACCAGGTGCCGAGAGGGGTCGTAACAGAGTGGGCAGGGCATCCTTCGGACGGAAGCTCAGATGGCGACGATGCCGTGTTTGATGGCGAAGTGAATCAGCTCGGCGTTGGTGTACAGCCCCAGCGTTTCCATCATCTGGTATTTGTGGAACTCCACCGTGCGGGCCGAAATCGCCAGCGTTTCGCCAATCTCTTTCGCCGAGCGGCCTTCGGCGACAAGTTGCAGTATCTGTCGCTGCCGGGGCGTGAGCGATGCCACGGGATCGCCGGCCTTGTCCGGCTCGCGTTTCATGTCCTGCAACAGCGCTCCCGCAAGCGCCGGAGTCACAAAGGTCTTACCTTCCAGGGCGGCGCGAATGGCGGCGATCAGCTCGATCGGGGCCGAGTGTTTGAGCACGTAGCCCAAGGCGCCGGCATCAAGCGCGCGCCTCACGTAGGCCACTTCCTGGTGCATGGTGAGAACCACCACCCGCACCTGCTCGTCGCGCTCCTTGAGCTGCGCGATCGCGTCGATGCCGATGAGGCGCGGCATGGTGATGTCGGCCACGATGACATCCGGTCGGAGCCGCTCCGCGGCTTCGAGCAGGGCGCGGCCATCCTCGACCACACCGACAAGTTCAAACTCGGGAGTGAGCAGGCTCTTCAAGCCTTCGGCCACGATACGATGATCGTCGGCCAGTAACACACGCGGGCGATCAGGAGCGTTCATGATGACTCCCTCTTCAACGGCACCCAGGCCACGACGGTCGTGCCCCGGCCGCGCGCGCTCTCGATGTCGAGCTCGCCGTGGAGCTGATGAACTCGTTCCCGTATGCCGGTGAGACCGAGAGTTGGCCGGGCCCGCTGGAGCGCAGGATCGAAACCCGCACCGTCATCGCGAACCGCCAACTGCAAACCGTCGTCCATCACCCTCACCGTGATCTCGACCGTGCGAGCGCTGGCATGACGAACCACGTTTCTCAGCGCCTCCTGCGCAACACGAAACAGGCAGAGGGCGACATCATGCGGGATCGACTCGGGCATTCCGTCGAGTTTCGTCGTCACCGAGAAGGACTCCTGCCCCGAAACCCGGTCGATCTCGGTTCGCAGCGCTTCGGACAGCCCGAGGTCTTCAAGCATCGAGGGATGCAGCCGGTAGGAAAGGGCGTGGATGTCCTCGCTCAACCGCACCAGGCCCTCCCGAACCTCACGCATGGTCTGGTCTACCCCGGGAGCGGAAGTCAAACCTTCGACCCGTCCGACGTCGATCGCCAGGCGAGCGAGGCGCTGCGTCACGTCATCGTGAAGTTCGCGCGCAAGCCGCGCCCGCTCCTCCTCGTGGGCATTGATCAACCGCCCGCCCAGTTCGCGGGTGGCCTCCTCCATCTGCTTGCGTTCGGTGATGTCCAGGGAGATCCCCATCAAGCGGTCGGGCTCCCCGGACGCGCGGGTTTTGGCGTGACCGTGCGAGGAGATCCAGGCCACGCTACCGTCGGGCCGAACGATGCGGTAATCGACTTGGAATTCGTCTTTCGACCGCGCGAACGCCTGCACCTTCTCTCGCATCCGGTCCCGATCCGCAAGATGGACCACGCTCAAGAACAGGTCGAGTGTCACAACTTCGTTCGGAGAAAAACCAAAGAGATCGCGAGCTCGTTCTGTGACCCAAAAGCAACCGTCGGAAAGGTCCAAGCTCCAGAGACCCGCACCGGCTGACTTCGCGGCAAGATCGAGTCGTTCCTCGCTCTCACGCAAGGTCTCTTCCGAGCGCCGCCGAGCAAGCGCGTTGGCGAATATCTGAGCGACCAACTGCAGCCGCTTCACGATCTCTTCCGGCCAGCTGCGTTCCTCTCGAGTGGTGTTGAAGGACAAGGCGCCGAAGAGCGAACCTCCCCCTGTCGAGAGCGGGAACGTCAACGAGGTCTTGATACCGAAACGGCGCCATGTCTCCTTATCGCGAGCCGCCACCGGCGGCAGATCCTCCAGAGAAGAAACGACAACCAACTCACCGGCCGCAAGTTGTTGTTGGCACCAGGGGAAATACTCGCTCCCATCCATGGGCTCCGGAAGCGGCGGGCCTTCCAGGGGTCGATAGAGATGGGTCAGCGTGAGTAACTGCGGGGTCTCGGCAGAAGACTGCCAAAGCGCGGACAGATCCAGCCCGAGGCTTTCACAGACGCGGCGTTGCGCGTTTGCGATCTCGCTGTCCAATTCGCCGGAAGGCACGTTTACGAACTTCGATGAGAGATCGGCCAACAACGTCTCGAAGCGCAGGCGCGCTTCGAGCTCCGCACGCAGGCCAGCGTTCTCCGGAACCATCGAATCGTTCAGTCCCGCTTTACGGGGTTTTCCTTCGATTGCTCTCGCCACCGCCAGTACGCCCCCCAAAGGACCACGGACAACGGCGCCCCGGAGAGTGAGTAAACCACAGCGGGGCAAGCGATTTCAAGCGGATTCAAAAACCCGGCAACCGTCAAAACACTTCGGACATCCCCAGGAAGAGACCCTTTGAGCCTTGTTTCCCCCAGCCGTGGTCGATGGTGAGATTCGTGTTGGAGCGTTTGTTGAACTTGACGCGGAGGCCGATCCCGCCCGCCCAGTCCGTCCCGCCGAAGATCCCCGTCTCCGTATCCGTCGTGGTCGTTGCGTTCAGAAACGCGACGGCGCCCCATAGCCCGTCGCGCGTGAGAGACCAGCGATACTCGCTCTCTACATAGATCTGATCAGATCCGCGGATGCGACCCTGGAGATATCCGCGCCCCCCGCGGCCGTACATATCCCATCCGTTGGTGGGGAGATTGAGGTAGGGTGCCTTGCCAAACGTCGTCCACGCGTAGGCCCAAAACGCAAGCACGTTCCCGCTATGACTCGGAAGGTGGGGATAGACCCGCATCTCGACCCAGAACTCCTGCCAGTTGTTGTCGGAACCGATATCGCTTAAGTAGTCCCGAAAGCTCCCGCTCAGGTAGTAACCCGAAGACGGGTTCGCCAGATTGTCGCGCGTGTCGCCGAGCACGTTGACCGAAAGACCGGTGGCGACCGTACGTGTCAACGCCCCCCCGCTGTAACTGGTAAACGGCGTTACCTCCCCCAACTCCGCCCGCGAGTCGACGATGTCGTTGAATTCGTCGTAGTGGTAACCAATCCCGAAGAACACGGGCCCGCTGGTGCGGCGGTAGACCGTCGCGTACGTGCGCACGAGTTTGAAGTCCATCGGGTATTCTCCCTGTTCCGACGAGATCGGCCCGAGCCCCCACGTCGAGCGCTCCGTGTCGAGGTAGCGAAAATCCAACTTCAACAGGTAATTGCCGGACGGGTTGAAGACGTCGCCCCGCATTTGCACCTGAATCTGACTCGTCGTCGAGATGTTTCCGGAGATGGAGAGTTGGGAGAATCTGGGCGACTTGGTTCCGCGCCGACCCGCCCCGGAGACCATCGCACCGACGGCGAGGCCGTATACGGGGTTGTAGCTCAAGGTCGGCAGGATGGCCCACGTGAGGCCGGTGGGGAGGGTCCCACCGACTTCTCCTTCGACCTCGCGATGGAAAATGTATTCATTCAGTAAGTCGAAGACGTCGCGCTGCGGGACGGCCGCGACCGTCGAGTCGGCTGCTGAGGCGGCCGAAGAATCAGATATCGCGGCGGCAACGGTGGAGTCGGGCGTCAACGCCGAGACCGCCCCATCGGCTCGTGGTTCGAACCCAAAGAGCAGCGTGCCGAAAACGAGAAGAACGAAGGTTTTCATCAATGGAGCGCTCTCATATGCGGCGTCAGTAGTTCACACCTAACGAAATGCCGAACTTGCCCAGACGCGCATAGTTGTCGGCTTCCGGGTACTTGACCCAGCTCACGTCGATCGCTGCCTTCAGGAAAAAGTTGGCCGGCGCATCCCACCGGAACCCCACGCCGAAGTCATAGATCCAGTCGGTGCTCGTATACACTGGATACCCGGCGCCCGTGCAGATGTATCCCCACCACGGATCCCAGTAGCAGTAGCCGGGAGTGACCGGCATGTTTGTCAGCGTCGCCTCGAGATAATTCCAGCCGATGCCGCCCGTGACCAGCGGGGTAAAGCGCTTGTCGAACAGGTGGAAGTCGACGTTGAAAAGGCCGGTGTTGAAGAACACGTCCCGCCCCACACCCAATTCGCCTCCCGTTCCCCAGAAGTCGGTGCTGCCCATCACGGTCTCGAAACGAAAAGCGAACTTGTTATTCAAAAAATACCCGAACCCGATGCCCCAAAGATGCGCGTCGTCCATCGAGACGCTGGAGGTGCCGCTCGCGGTCGTCCACTGCGGCGCGACCCCCTGCTGCTCGAACTGATAGATCAAATGCATGTACGTCATACTGGTGCGATCGAACTCCTCGGTGAGAGCGCTACTCTCCGCAAGAGCCGGCGCGAACCACGCAGCACCGAGCGCGAGCGTGAGCACGGCCGATATCGCGGCACCGCTCCATCGCGCCTTTCCGCTTGCCATTTCCTACCTCCTTCTTCACGGTTGGTCCCGTGAACACTCGATTCACACTGGATGCGACCCGCTGCCTTGATTGGTCGTCAATTGTGGTCGTTCTCAAACGTGTGCCCTATTCCCCCTGATCGACGAGCGGAATCGCCGCCGCGACCTCGGAACGAACGATCAGGTCCAGCTTATTCTCAATTTGGAAGAAGCGCACTACAGACTTCGCGGGAATGATCTTCTCGAACTTCGGAGCCCACGCTTTCTTGATCTTGACCTCTTCCTTCTGGATCTCGAAGAAATCCTTGAGCATGACCGTCGCCTCGGGATCGGTCATGGTGTCGTAATTCTTGGCATAGTTTTCGATGAGCGTCACGAGACGGTCGCCGAGCTTCGCCATCTCTTCACGGTATGTGCGGTACATCGGCCAGAATGCCGCGGCCTCGGCCTCGGTGAGAGGCAGATTCTCGGCGACGATGGCCTGCCGCTCGACCTGGATATCGGCACGGCTCAGCGCGATCTCGTGCTGCACCTGCGCCATGACGGCCGGCGCCGCGAACAACATCAGAACCGCAACGAACACCATCAGTAAAGGCCTCATATTCTCTCCCTTCTCCTGTTTACGGCTCCTGGAACACAACACTTCTCGCGATCACCGGCTCCTGCGCTGTGGTCTGCGGTCAAACGGACAGCACGGTCGGACGACGAGTGCTGGTTAGTATACTGGTTGTCGATATCGTTTGCCAATAGGTTTGCCTTCTCCTATGATGGACTAATCATGTTTCAAAAAACATCACGGGGCACGCTTCCCTTCTGGTGCGTCCCGATTCTCTATGCTGCGGGAGCGATCGTTATGAGCTTTGTCCTCCCGCGTATCGAGAACCGGTATCTGGGCCACTTGACGACTACGATCAGCGTGTCGTCGGCGTTGGCGTTCTACTCGGCCGTCGCCACGGGCATGCTGGCCCTCACGGGCATCGTATTCTCCCTCATATTCGTCATGGTGACCTTCAGCGCCAGCGCCTATTCCCCGCGGATCGTGATGTGGATAGCGCGTGACCGCTCGCTCAGCCATTCTCTCGGAATTTTCACCGCCACGTTCCTCTTTGCCCTCGCGGCCCTCGTGTGGGTCGACCGCAACGGCTCCGGCGTGGTCGGACAGTTGAGCGCCGCGTGCGTCGTCCTGCTCCTGATTGCCAGCGTCGCCGTTCTAAGCTACCTCGTGCAGCGCGTGGGACTGCTCCAGATCTCCAACATCCTCCGGCTCGTCGGAAGGAAAGGCCGCGACGTGATCGATGAGCTGTATCCCCACCTCGAGGAGGACGCAGCCGGGCCTCGGCCCCCGGTACACGAACCGCAGAGTCCGGTGACGCAGACGGTCCGGCACTCGGGAAATCCGCGCGCCGTGGAGGCCATCGACTTGGAGCGCCTGGTCTCGATGGCCGGACGCGCCGGAGCCGTTATCGAGATCGTGTCCCCCGTCGGGGACATGGTCTTCGAAGGAACGCCAATCCTGAACGTTCGCGGCGCCGGCGAGACACTCCCGGAACGGCGGTTGCGGGATGCTATACGTTTGAGCACGGAACGGTCGTTCGCACACGACCCCAAGTACCTGTTGCGGATCCTCGTGGACATATCCATAAAGGCCCTCTCCCCCGCGATCAACGATCCGACAACGGCCGTGCAGGCGCTCGATCAGATCGAGAACATGCTCGGACTGCTCGGGCGGCGCAACCTCGAGATCGGCCGGAGTTGCGACGCCGGCGGCGCGCTACGGCTGACGATGCCCGCGCCGTCGTGGGAAGATTACCTGAGTCTCGCATGCGACGAGATCCGCCTCTGCGGATCCGAGTCGATCCAGGTCATGCGGCGCATGCGGGCAATGTTCCATGATCTCCTGGACACAGTTCCCCCCGGGCGCCGTCCGGCCCTCGATCGTCAGCTGGCTCTTCTCGACCGTTCGATCGAACGTTCCTTCGCCGATGGCGAGGACCGTCTCGAGGCCCTTAAAGAAGACCGGCAGGGCATGGGCCTGCCGCGCCAGCGGCCATGAGAAGCTCCCTGGCTGTTTTGTGCGTGTTCCTTCTTGCGGCGGCGATGGCGCCTCCGGCGAGCGGGGCGTCGCCGTACGAGAGGGGCTGGGCGAAAGACGGATGGATCGCCGGGCTCTCCTTGGCGGCGGGCATCGGCGCCATCGTTGTGAGTCAAACGCCGAGCCCTCTCACGGTGGCGGAGATCAACGCTCTGTCTCGTGAATCGGTCAACCGGTTCGACCGGAGCGCGACGTGCCGATACTCGGAGCCCATCGACGACGCGAGCGACGTACTGATAGACGCTGTGGTCGCGGCGCCGTTCGTGCTCTTTGCCGGAGAACGTGTCCAGGATGACTGGGAGACGTACTCCCTCATGTACGCCGAGGTGATCGCTCTGGCCGCCATCCTGCCCGCATACGGGAAAGGCACGGTCGAACGGCCCCGCCCCTACACCTATAACCCCGACGTCCCGATGGATATCAAGACGACGAGCGACGCCAAGAAATCTTTCTTCTCGCGGCACGCGTCAATGGCGTTTGCGTCGGCGGTTTTCCTGTCCACGTCGTACGACGATTACTATCCGGACTCACACTCAAGTCCGTACGTCTGGGCCGGATCGCTGCTCGCGGCCTCCGCCGTCGGGTACATGCGCTTCGCATCGGGAGAGCATTTCCCCACCGACATCATCACGGCCGCCGTCGTAGGATGCGCCGTCGGTTACCTCATTCCCCGGCTGCACCGGACGGACCGCGGAAACCCCGACTCCGAAGTGCCCGCGACCGCCGGCTCCTCCGTCCTATTCGCTTTCGCGTTGAGATGGTAGGCTTTCAGCGTGTGGGATCCGATTCCTCGGGCGTCGTGGGGACTTTGTCGTTTGCACGCGTGTCGCGGACCGTCTAGACTGTCCGAGGATTCGAATCCCCAAGGAAGGTATCGCATGGGAACTTCAAGAAACGCCCAGGTGTTGATCCTGTTTGTCGCCATCGTCGCGCTGTCCGGCTTCTTTTGCCCGGGACACTCCCAGGACTCTCATTACTGGACCTACACGTACGGCACGAAGGCTTCCCTTCTCAGCAACGCCGTCATTGCGGGAGGTCTGGACCTCTCCGCCACGTACTACAACCCCGGGAGCCTCTGTCTTATCGAGGACGACAAGAAGCTGCTCGCCTCGGCGTCCGTCGACTGGCCCCACATAACGGTAGACGACATCGCGGGGACCAACTGGAGTTTTGGGTACTCCGAGCTCGGTTCAGCCCCTGACGTCGTCGCGGGCACATTCAGATTCGGCTCTCGGGGAGAAAACCGCCTCGGTTATTCGCTGCTGACACGCCAGCGTGTGGGCTTGAACATCGCTGGGACCTCGACGGTCCCCCGGGACGTCATTTCCGTTTGGCCGGGAAAAGAGGACTTCGCCTTCGATATGCGGCTCAGCGAAAGCCTCAGCGAAACATGGGCGGGACTGACGTGGTCTCGTAGTTTCGGCAAGAACGTCGGGCTCGGGATCACCCAGTACGCCACCTTCCGATTCCAGTCGGCGGAGTTCCTGACGACGAACGAGGCGTTGAGCGGAGGCGGCGCACTCGCGATGATGACCGTGGGCAGAAAGTACGATTACAGCAATTACGGCATTCTTTGGAAAGTCGGGCTCGCACTGGAATACGAGCGGTACAGCCTTGGGTTCTCCGTGACGACTCCGAGCATCAAGATCTATGGCAGCGGTGCGACCGGCGTGAATATCGCTTCCGTGGGCTGGGACTACAACAACGACGGTGTGATCGACACGCTCATGGCGGCGAATTATCAGCAGGATGTTTCCGCCCATTACCGGACGCCGCTCTCGATCGGAATCGGCGCCGCATACCGGCTTGGGAGCACGAACCTCTATGCGAGTGCGGAGTGGTTCGGCGAAATCGATAAGTACGATGTCATGAAGACCGATGGTTTCACGGCGCAGACCACGGAGACTTGGATCCCCAACGGAGTGACCGGCAAGTCGGAATCCGTGATCAACGGCGGGATCGGGTTGGAACAGACATTCACGGAGACCTTCAAGGGATATCTCAGTTTCTGCACGGATTATTCCAGCTCGACCTCCCGCGGCGAAGCTAGCGTGGCGCTCACCAACTGGGATCTCTATCACATTGCCGGCGGAACGATATTCAACCTCGTGAACGCAAGCTGGACGCTGGGCCTCGGATACGCGTGGAGCCCCACGATCTATCTGGGAGAGGAAGGAGTCGTTCCTCCACTCACCGGGAACGAGATCAGGATCGGATCTGGCAAGAATGCATTCAAGTACCGGAACTACTCGTTCTTCTTCGGCTTCTCTTTCTAGAGGCCGCCCATTGGAGAACCCTTTCTCTCTGTCATCCGGATTTCGGGCGGGCCGGTTGCGCTACGCCCCCGTCGCCCGGAAATGATCCACGCCCCACTCACCGGGGGGTCGCGCGTGCGACGCCGGCGAGCGGGGCG
>JBGSIK010000513.1:0-4585 GCA_041742575.1 Candidatus Krumholzibacteriia bacterium | reverse complement strand
CTCGGCGCGGCGGATACTGGGGAGCATTCCGCCCGGCGTCCCATTCCGGTATCGGGACAAAGGGATCCTGGCCGTGATCGGGCGTAACGCGGCGGTGGCGGCGTTCGGACGGGTGCGGTTCGGCGGGGCGTTCGCGTGGCTCGTGTGGGTGTTCGTGCACATACGCTATCTCATCGAGTACGACCACCGGTTCCTGGTGCTCTCACAGTGGGCGATCAACTACTTCACGCGAAAGCGCGGGGCCCGGCTCATCACCAATGAGCCGAAGCTCCCGCCGGTGGAGGATGGGGACTGACGGCGCGTCAATCAGCGGCCCGACCGAGGCCCCAGAAGCCGGAGTGGACCTGCAGGATCGGGGAGAGGAAATCGATCCGGGAGAGCCGTCGGTACGGGCGGGATTCGCTTTTCTCCGCCTTGTCACTACCGGCCGAACACAGGCGTCGGATTACACTTTCCACGGAAAGCGCCAGCGCCTCGAGGTGGTAACCGCCTTCCAGCACCAGCACGCAGCGGCCGCTCGCACTCGTCCTCGCCACGTCCAGCACCACCGACGCCATGTCCGCAAATCCCTGCTCCGTGACCTGCAAGCCGCCGAGGGGATCGGCGTGGTGGGCGTCGAAACCCGCCGACACCAGCACAAACTCGGGGGCATATCGTTGCGCGATGGGCCGCAACACCAGTTCGAACGCATCCGAGCACTCGGCGTCCCCATATCCCGCGCGCATGGGCACGTTCACCGTGAAGCCGCTCCCTCCCCCCTGGCCGGCATCGGACGCAGCGCCGGTGCCGGGATAGAACGGGTACTGGTGGATGGACATGAAGAGCACCCGGCTGTCGTCGTAGAACGCCCACTGCGTGCCGTTGCCGTGGTGGACGTCCCAGTCGACGACCAGGATCCGGCGCGCTCCGTGCGCTTCCATGAGATAGCGCGCGCCGATGGCGATGTTGTTGAAGAGACAGAATCCCATGCCGCGGTCGCGCTCCGCGTGGTGCCCCGGCGGCCGCACCAGAGCGATGCCGTTGGCCACCTCACCCCGCCAGACCGCGTCGATCAAGTCGAGCACGCCTCCGGCGGCGAGAAGAGCGGTCTGGTACGAGAGCGGCGAAGTGTGGGTGTCGGGATCGAGCATCGCGTATTCTCGGCCCGACGTCGCCGCGATCCTGTCGATGTGCCCCGGTGAGTGCACGAGCAGGAGTTCGTCTCGCGTGGCTTTGCGCCCGGCACTGCGCCTGGTCACGCCGTCCAGTTCGAAGAGCGCCCCGTGATCGAGCAGGCGACGGATTCGCTCCACCCTCTCCGGGTGTCCGTAAGGCATGATGTGATCGGTATAGCGCTCGTCGATGAGAACACCCGTACCGAGCCCCGGCATGATCATACCTCAGCAAAGCGGGTCGCCGCGCGATCGCGGCGACCCGCTCTTTCGTACGTTGTCGCGGTCGCGTTTCAGCAGCTTCAATCTTCGGTGTACTGCTGTTTCAGCTTCTCGACCACCCCGGCGTCGGCCAGCGTGGTGACGTTGCCGAGGGTACGCCCCTCAGCTACATCCCTGAGCAAACGACGCATGATCTTGCCCGAGCGCGTCTTCGGCAGATCGGCCGCGAAGATGATGCGATCGGGAACGGCGAACTTCCCGATTTTCTCCGCGATCATGTTGGCGAGTTCCTTCTGCAGCGCCTCGCTGCCTTTGTAACTCTGCCGCAAGCTCACGAACGCGGCCAACGCTTGCCCTTTGATGTCGTGCTTGATGCCGATCACGGCCGTCTCCGCCACCGCCGGGTGCTCGACGAAGACGCTTTCCAGTTCCGCCGTGCCGATGCGGTGCCCGGCCACGTTGACAACATCGTCCACGCGCCCGAGGATCCAGTAGTAGCCGTCGGAATCACGCTTGGCCCCGTCGCCGGCGAAGTAGATGCCCTCCCACTTTCCGTAGTAGGTGGACTTGAACCGCTCCGGGTCTCCGTAGATGCCGCGCAGCATCCCGGGCCACGGCTTCTTGATGGCCAGCAATCCGGCCGCGGTCTCTTCACCCGCTTCGGTGAGAATGGTCGGATCGACACCGAAGAACGGCACCGTCGCACTGCCCGGTTTCGTTTCCACGCAGCCGGGAAGCGGCGTGATCAGGATCCCGCCCGTTTCGGTCTGCCACCACGTGTCCACGATCGGGCATTTCTCCTTGCCGATCATCTTGTGGTACCAGATCCACGCCTCGGGGTTGATGGGTTCACCGACCGTGCCCAGCAGCCGCAACGAGGAGAGATCGTATTTCTCCGGCCACTCGTCTCCCCACTTCATGAACGCGCGGATCGCCGTGGGCGCGGTATAGAAGATCGTGATCCCGTACTTCTCGACGATGTCCCAGAACCGCCCTTCGTCCGGCCAGTTGGGCGCGCCCTCGAAGATAAACGAGGTCGCCCCGTTGGCCAGCGGGCCGTACACGACGTAGCTGTGCCCCGTGACCCAACCGATGTCGGCTGTGCACCAGAACACGTCCTCCGGCTTGAGGTCGAAGACATATTTGGTGGTGAGGTATGTGAACACCATGTATCCGCCGATGGTGTGGATGATCCCCTTGGGCTTGCCGGTGGTTCCGCTGGTATACAGCAGGAACAGCACGTCCTCCGCGTCCAGCTCCTCCGGTGGGCACACCCTGGAGACACCCTTGATCACGTCGTGATACCAGTGGTCGCGGCCCTCCTCGAGCTTGCACGGATAGGGCTCGGCACCGGGTGCGCGCTTGAAGACCAGGACGTTTTCCACACAATCGACGCTTCGCAGAGCGTCGTCGACGATGTCCTTGCAGGGGATCACTTTGCCCCGGCGCCAGCCGCCGTCCGACGTGATCACCATCTTCGCCTGCATGTCCAGCACGCGGTCCTTGATCGAATCCGCCGAGAATCCGGCGAAGATGACCGAGTGGATCGCGCCGATGCGGGCACACGCGAGCATCGTGATCGGCAGCTCGGGGACCATGGGCAGATAAATCGCGACACGATCGCCGTGCCCGATGCCCAGCTTCTTGAGGGCATTCGCGCAGACGCAGACCTCGCGGTGGAGGTCCTTGTACGTCAGCACCCGCACGTCACCGGGTTCTCCTTCCCACACGATGGCAGCCTTGTTTCTGGTGGGGGAATCCAGGTGACGGTCGAGGCAGTTGTACGAAATGTTGGTCCGGCCATTGGCGAACCAGCGGTAGAATGGAGCCTCGCCCTCGTCCAGCACTTTGGTCCATTTCTTGAACCAGTGCAGCTCGTTGGCGACGTCTCCCCAGAACTTCTCCGGGTTCTCCACGCTCTCCGCGTACATCTTCTTGTACTCGCTCAACGACTTGATATGGGCCGCCCGCGAAAACTCTTTGGACGGCGGGAATTTCCTACTCTCTTCCAGCACGGTGTCGAAGTGATGTTTCTGCGCCATAATGAGTACAGGTCCTCCTTTCAAGGCCTCTCTCGAATTTGATTGTGGTTTCGCCCGAGGGCGAAGGTATCCGGGATTGTATCTCAAACAACGTTGCCATGAAAAGGATTAATTCGCCGGCCGGGCCGAAAAGCCCAGCGTGGGGCCGCCGCTGCGGAATCCGCCCGGCGGGAAGGCGACTCCCGCGGCCGGATGTGGTATGATCGTCGGTCAACGGGCCGGAATGTTGTCTTCGCATGACCACTCTCGATTTCAGTCGAGCGCGCCGCAGGAACGCACTGCCGCGCGCCGCACAGGCGGGTATCGAGCTGCCCAACAGCACCGCCCTCGCCACCGCCACCACCGGCGGCCGGCCTTCAGTGCGCATGGTTCTCATCAAGGAGATCGACGAGCGAGGTTTCGTGTTCTACACCAACCTCGGAAGTCGGAAAGGGCGGGAGCTGGCGGGCAATCCGTTCGCGGCGCTGTGCATGTGGTGGCCGCCGCTCCAGGAGCAGGTCCGTGTCGAAGGGGCGGTGGAACCGGTCGAAGAGGGGGACGCGGACCGTTACTTCGCCACCCGCCCGCGGGAAAGCCGCATCGTGGCGTGGGCTTCCCGGCAAAGTGAGCCCGTCCGGTCATACGAGGAGCTGCTGGCCGGGGTCCGGGAGATCGACAGCCGGTTCGAAGGGCGTGAAATCCCACGCCCGCCCTTCTGGTCCGGTTTCCGCCTCATTCCGGAACGGATCGAGTTCTGGTACGGACGCGAGCATCGCGCCCACTTACGGACACTTTACACATGCACCCCTGCCGGGTGGGAGGAAAGGATACTCGCTCCGTAACGCTTCCGCTGCAAAGGCAATTGGCGAATCGAGGTAACTCGTTAACAACAGAAAAATTGCGCTTTCGCGTCGTTATTCACCGCTGAAATCGATACCCCCACATTTTGTGTTGACACCTTGAGCGGCCCACTATATGGTGCGCTCGACGGAGCCGGCAACCCGCAGCTACCGAGACCTCGATCCGGTTCCGTCCTATTCTCAGACCATACGAATTCGGAAAAACCCAAAACGCTCTCGTACCGGAGCGGAAGGGGATTTTTGTCCCCAGCCCGGCGAGGAGGTTTCTTTGGAAGCCAGTCACGCGCGCGAAGCGCTGGAGGCGATGGCGGCGAGCGGAGCGAGCACGATG
>JBGSIK010000512.1:0-5258 GCA_041742575.1 Candidatus Krumholzibacteriia bacterium | reverse complement strand
CCGGCCCGATCGCTTTCCCCCTGCGCCGCCCAAAGAAGGGTGGCCAGTTGCGCCGACGTCAAGGGGTCGTCCGTATACTCACGCACCGATTGGCGTCTGCCCATGGCCACCTCGAGCGGCACTTCGGTCGGCTGGGGCAGTGGTAGCGGTATGATGGTCTCCGGCGCCATGTCTCCTCCTCGGCCCGCGCGGCGGCTACTCGAACTCCCGCGCTGCTTTGAGCAGCTCCGATTGGATCGCAGGCTCTCCCATCCAGTGGCCGGAGCTTTCCGCCAGCACCAGCTTCGACTGCGGAAGGAGTTGGTGCAAACGGTAGGCGGTCACCGGCGGGCAGATCACGTCGTACCGTCCGTTCACGATGACAGTCGGGATCTGAGCGAGCTTGCGCGCGTCGCGCAGGAGCTGCCCCTCCTCCAGAAAACAGCCGTTCGCCATGTAGTAGTTCTCCAGGGTCGAGAACGCGGTGAGATCTTCTTCCTTCAAGATCCGAGCGACTTCCTCATCCGTCAATGAAAGGCTGGATATCTTGATCTCGTATTCCGCCCACGCGCGCACATATTTCACGCGTGATTCCGGATCTCCGCTTTGGGTCAGCTCGAGCAGATAAGCGGGGAGCGGCCTCCGGTCCGGATCCGGCAACGCAGACACGAGCCGGTCGTACACGTCGGGGAAAAAGGTCCGCACGCCTCCGTGATAGAAATGGTCGATCTCGGCTTTGGAGGCGGTGAAGACGCCGCGGAGCAAGAGGCCGGCCACGTTTTCGGGATACGTTTCCGCATACGCGAGCGCCAGCGTCGTGCCCCATGAACCGCCGAACAGGATGATTTTCCCCAGGCCGAGATCGTTGCGGAGTCGTTCGATATCCTCGACCAGATACTGCGTGGTGTTCTCTTTGGTCTCCGCAAACGGCCGCGATTTGCCCGCCCCGCGCTGGTCGTAGAGCACGATGTGGAAACGGCTCGGGTCGAAAAAGCGGCGCATATACGGGGATGAACTCCCACCGGGACCGCCGTGAAGACCGATGACCGGCTTCCCTTCCGGGTTCCCGCACAGTTCGTAGTAGAGTTCGTGGATATCCGACACCTTGAGGTACCCCGTCCGGTACGGCTCGATCGGCGGCCACAACTCCATCTCCCTCGCGTGTGAGCACGCGAACGTCAAGGGAATGAGAACCGCGATCAGGCCTTTCAGCGCGAAGCATCTCGTCTTCACCATTCCTCCTCCTCGTGTTGGGGACTACCAACCGGCGACTCGGTTTGTTCCCGCGGCGGCTATCTCCTTGACACCATCGGCCCCATCGCCCGCCCGCCCAGGAGGTGCATATGCAGGTGAAATACTTCCTGGCCGCCGTCTTTGTTGCAATTGACGATCAGCCGGTAACCGTCTTCCGCGATCCCTTCGAGGGCGGCCACCCGGGCGGCGACAGCGAACAAGTGCCCCACCAGCGACTCATCTTCTGGTCGGATGTCGTTCACTGTCGGGATCACCGTGTTGGGGACGATGAGAACATGCGTTGGGGCCAGCGGATGGATGTCCCGGAACGCCGTCGCCCGATCATCCTTGTAGACGATGTCCGCTGGTATATCCCCCTTCACGATGCGACTGAAGATGGTATCCTCGGCCATCGCTCCTCCTTTCGCGTATCCTTCCCGCCGCAGCCAGCCGCGACCGCACCGTATGCGCTCGGACCTCGCGGGATTGGATTGTTGCCAACTTTCCCGGCCGGTATTTGTCCTTTAATGGTGACGCAGCCGGGCCGATGCCATTGTCTCAGGCAGTGACAGCCTGATTGCGGACCCATGAAAACATGCTGTATAATACCAGACCAAGAAACTGGAGGGAACGAACCATGCAAAGCACGCGAGCCTTGCGGACCTACGGCCTGTTTGTCGCCTTAACCCTGGTCGTGGTCTCCAGCCCGCCGGCCGCCCGAACGAGCGCCGGGACAGCCGAACCGGGGGCGCCGCTGGCCGTCCTCATCTCTTGCGACGGAGAGGTGACCGTGTTGAGAAAGGGCGGTGTTGTCAAGGGTGCCTTTGGACTGCCGCTCGAGGCCGGGGACGAAATCCGGACCGGGGCGCAGGCACAAGCCGAGATTCTGTTCGACAACGGCAATTATGTCTCGCTCGGCGCCGGAAGCGCGATGCAGGTGAAGGGCTCCAAGCACGAGGCAGCCTCGTCCACCAAGCCCATGGGGGACAACGGGTTCGAGGTCGCCCAGAACTTCCTCAAACTCAAAAGCCCCGAGGGAACCAGCTCGATAGCGGCACTGCGGTCCGGCCGCCGGGAGGCGGAGCTCCGCGCGCTATCACCGCAACGGACGCGTGTGCTCGGTACACGGCCGACATTTGTGTGGGAATTCGGGAGCCCCGAAGAGGAGCTACAGATCACCATATACGGAGAAGACGGCATCCTCTGGAGACATACGCTCGTGGGTGTGAGCCGCCTCACCTATCCCGACGCCGCGCCGCCCCTTACTCCCGGGGCTACGTACTCGTGGACGGTTGAGACCACCGACCCCCTGCGCGTTCCACCGCTCCGGAGCAACGCCGCGTTCTTCGAGGTGATCACGGCCGACGAGCAAACGAAGCTTGGCGTCGCGCTGGAAAAAATCGGCGACGGCACCGCCAGCGCGCAGAGTCAACACGTGATGCGTGCGAGCGTGTTTTTCGCCTACAACCTTCTGGACGACGCGGTGAAGGAGACCGAACAGGCACTCGCCCTGGCTCCGGAAAACACGACGTTGCAGTCGATCCTCGCCCGGCTATACACCGAATCGGGCCGGACGGACCGCGCGGCGGAAACCTACGGCCGTATCCTCGACAAACAGTGAGCGGCTCCGGGGCCGCTGAAGGGGCCAGCGCGCCGTCCCCACTCATGCCGCCGGGGCCGGGCCACACGCAATCCCGTCGGTATAAAGCCGAGGGGCCAACATAGCTTCTCCGCTCACGTTGTCCTCCGGCGTGATGGAGCAATTGTACGCCTGCGGACAAAGATCGCGTCGAAGCTACGTTGGCCCCTCGGACACTCACGGGGCGGGCGACACAGCCCTCACGACAAGCCATTGTCGCGCTTTCGCTTTCCTGCTATGCTAACGTCATGGTTGGCAATCAGATTGCGGGATACGCCATCGAAGGTGTCCTGGGAGAGGGCGGCATGGGGGTCGTGTACCGCGGCCGTGACACCACGCTTGACCGACCCGTCGCCGTAAAGGTCATTCACGCCAACAAACTCGGTGAGGAGGGGAGGGAGCGCTTCTTTCGCGAGGCACGCGCTTGCTCCCGCATCGCCCACCCCCACATCATCACGGTTTACGCCGCCGGCGAGGACCAGGGCCGTCCCTACCTCGCCATGGAACTCATCGACGGCAAGACCCTGCGTGAGGTCATAAAGGGCGGCACGGTCCCGTGGGAGAAAGCGGTTCGCTGGATGATCGATTTGCTCGATGCTCTATCCCGGCTCCACGATGAGGGGATCATTCATCGGGACCTCAAGCCGGAGAACATCATGATCACGAAGGACAACGTGATCAAGCTCATGGACTTCGGTCTCGCGCATCTCCAATCCTCCACCACGTTCACGCAGGAGGGCACCACGCTGGGAACGGTTCCCTACATGTCGCCCGAGCAGGTGCTAGGCAAGAAAGCAGACGCACGGAGCGACATCTTCTCGCTGGCTTCGGTTTTTCACGAGATGTTGACCGGCATGTACCCTTTCCGGGGCGAGCACCCAATGGCGGTCATGTACTCGATCCAGAACGAGACGCCAAAGCCCATCGAGTTGGCATCGCAGGAGTTTCCCGCCGGACTGCAGGACGTGCTGGACCGGGCGTTTCAGAAGGAGATAGACAAGCGGTGGCAGAGCGCGCAAGAGTTCCGCGAGGCGTTGATCCGCCTGCTTCCCGCCGGAGCGGCGGTGCCTGCGCAGAGGCGGCGTGGGGGCCCGCTGAAGATAGCGGCGATTGCCGCCGGGGTGGTGGTCGTTGCGGTTTTGGCGATGTGGTTCGTCCCGAGGGGGCCTGTCAATGACCGGGCGGAGGCCGTGAACCTGAACGAGCTCGGCCAAAACGAGGAGTCCCTCGGCAACACCAACAAAGCCATCGAGTACTTCCGCAAATCGATACTGGCCGACCGCTCGTACGCCATCCCCTGGAACAACCTCGGATCTATCGCCCTCGCCTCGGGCGAGCTGGAAGAGGCGGATTCTCTGTTCCGCGAGGCGCTGAGACGCGACTCCGGCTGCCTCGAGGCCATGTACAACCTCGCGACCATGGCCTGGGACCGCGAGGACCTTGACGACGCGAAGGCGTGGTACTACCGGGCGCTCGAGATAGACAATAGCTACGCGCCCGTTTTGAACAATCTGGGTTCCATCCTGCTCCGGGAAGGCCAACTGGAGCAAGCCCGGGCTCTTTTCCTTCGCGCACTCGATCCCTTACCCGAGACCGCCATACAGGCGCAGCTCTACAAGAATCTCGGCAAGGTAGCGTCCGCGATGGGGGATCTCGCACTGGCGCGCGAGTATTTCGCGAAATCCAAGCAGATTCAGCCGAAAGACAGCGAGATCGACCAGCTGATCTACGAGGCCGGGCAGAGATGAAAGCGGGACCGGCGCTGCTGCTCCTCCTTCTGGTCTTCGTCCCCTCACTTGCGATCCGCCTCCATCCGGTCCGGAGCGAGTCCTTTCAGCACGACGCCGTCACGTCCCAGATGGCCGCCCGCGCCGGCATCGCGGCCAATGCCTGGGACACGCCCGAGACGTTCCAGCACCGGCGCTTCCACCCACCGCTCTTGTCGTACGTGATCATCGCCAACAATCGCGTCTTCGGCGACGACCCGTTCCGCGCCCGTGTGTTCTCGATCATCGCGGGCGCGCTCACGTGCTTGGCGGTGGCGTTTGCGGTCCAGCGCGTGACCGGAGGCGGAAGATCCGGCGCCTTCGGAGGATTGATCGCCGGGTGGCTGCTCGCGCTCCTTCCCGTGCATCTCTACGTGAGCCGCACGGCGAACTGGGACGCGTTGTACTCGCTTTTCTCCGCCTGTTCGCTGCTCCTGCTCGCCGCGCACGTCGCTTCTCCCGGCTTCGGCAGGCTTGCGTGGGCAGGCGTATTCGGCGCGCTTTCCTTCCTCACCAGCGAGCTCGGATTGTCCCTTCTGCCCGCGTTTGCGGCCGTGCTCATCTACGATCTTCGGCGGGATCCGCCGCGCGCGACCATCCGACGTTGGCTCGCGACCCTGGCGCTCGCCGCGGTCGTGATC
>JBGSIK010000511.1:0-4120 GCA_041742575.1 Candidatus Krumholzibacteriia bacterium | reverse complement strand
TGAGTCCCCACCGGCCGATGAGGCCCGTGCCGCTAGTGACCTCACTGTACATGTCGTCGATGAGTTCCTGCTGCGTGCGCGCGACGTCCCATACGCGCGCTTCATCGATCACGCCGGCGAAATACCCCGACGCGGCGCCGGTTGATGTCATCGCCGTCGCCAATCCCGCGTGCTGCTCGCTGTTGGCCTGGGGCAGACGGCTAGCCCCGACGACGAGCGTCGCCTCGAGATTGCCGTTCAAGTACAAGCGCCACGTCGTGCTGTCGAAAGTCGCCGCCGCGTGGTACCAGGTGTTGTTGCGAATGGGCGTCACACCGGCGGCGGGATGATTGAGTCCGGGGCTCGTCTGCCCCGTTCCTTCCTCATAGTCCGCGCACAGGACGTTGTCCGATCCGCGTATCCCGAGGAAAAAGTTCATGTCCTTCGTGGACCCGTCTGCTTCTCCGCGGCCTTTGGTGATGAGCGGCACGGCCGTCACTCCGCCCGTTCCGGTCGAGACGGTTACGCCTGTTGCGGTGCGATAGAACCACAGCTCGAGCGTGAATTCGGTCACTCCCAGACCGCCCGCTCCCAAGGCTTGACCGAACGTCACATAGTCGTTCGTCCCGTCGAACTGGATCGCCTTCTGGGCGCCGGCCGGCGCTGCGACAACGAGAGCTAGCGCCATGACCAGTAAAACACTACCGGCTCCGACGCTGATCCGACGAACGGTGCGAAACGTTGATTGACGTAGCATCGTCAGACCTCCCAACGTGATTTGGATGGACAAAAGGCGCTGAAGAGAACGTATGCCTCCCCGGAAAGCGTCAAAACGGAATTTGCCCCGATGCAAAGCCAAATTATACCACAGCTTAGGCATCATTTCCAAGCGAAACCGAAGTTGCGTCGTGCCTGCAGACGGCCGCGAATGAGCGGGGAACGAATCGGTTGCTCGATAGAGGTCTCTGCGGTACGATGGTCGCTGGCTACGACTTTCAGGGGGGGGGCGATACACGATCACGCGGGCTGGTGTCTAATCGATATCAATGAGAAGGAGAATCGAAGCATGAATCGGCGCCTGACTCACTACATTTTCGCTCTCCTCATCGCGGGGGCCATTCTGTCTGCTTTGGCCACATGCGGCGGAGCGCAAACGGACGAAGAGATACGACTGCTGATTGCCAAGGCGGGGGAGGCGAAGGACTATCCCGATGCCGCCGTCGTGGCGGTGTTCGACAGGATGAACGTCACCGTCGAGGAAAGCGGGCTCGCCCATTACCGGCGGCACACGCTCACGAAAATCCTCACCGACGCGGGGGCGCTCCGGCAGGCGGCGCTGCGTTTCGATTACGATCCGGCCTCCAATTTCATCAGCGTCGAAAGCGTCAGGATCTTCCGGAAGAACGGGGCGACGGAAACGGTGGATCTCTCGACGTTGAGGGACCTCTTCGCGCCGGCTTACATGATCTACTGGGGTGCGCGCATGAAGCTTCTTGGTCTCGCTCGCCTCGAGGTTGGGGACGCAGTCGAGGTGCGGACATACAAGAAGGGATTCGAGATCGCCTACCTCGGCGAGGTAGAGGACGGTGTGGGGGAAGACGGCTCCGATCGGAGCGGAAGCGGCACTGGAGCGGGCGAGGCCGTTGCAGACGATTCGCGCTACATCCCGCCTATGCGGGGACATTTCTACGATGTCGTCTACTTCCAGGACTCCTACCCGTTCAAGGAGAAGCGCTACGACCTGCACATGCCGAAGGACAAATCGGTTCAGTACGAGGTTTACAACGGCACCCTCTTCTCGGCGCAGAGATTTGACGAGAAGGGGGTTCACTATTCCTGGTGGCGTTTCGACATACCGGCGATGAAAGAAGAGCCGCGTATGGCCGAGGCGCCCGACGTCGTGACCAAGCTTGTTCTCGCCACGCTCCCCTCGTGGCACGAAAAATCGCGCTGGTTCGCCGCGATTCACGACACGATCTATCTCGACAATGAGCCCATCCAGAAGTTGGTGAAGGATCTCACCGCCGGGCTCAAGACCGACGCCGAGAAGGTTGCCGCCCTCCAACATTGGGCCGCGCAGGAGATCCGATACTCGGGGCTTTCGATGGGGAAGGGAGAGGGCTACACGCACCATCCGGGGAAGATGTCTTACCAGGACCGCTGCGGCGTCTGCAAGGACAAGGCGGGAATGCTCATCACCCTCATGAGGACCGCGGGATACGACGTCTGGCCGGCGCTCACGATGGCGGGCGCGCGCGTCGAGGAGGTGCCTGCGGACCAGTTCAATCACTCCGTCGTTGCCTGGAGGCACAAGGACGGCACCTTCACGATGCTCGATCCGACGTGGGTGCCCTATTCGAACGAGCTCTGGAGCTCGGCGGAGTCCGAGCAGCACTACGTGATCGGGACGCCCGAGGGGGAAGGGCTCATGCAGATTCCGTACAGCCCACCCGAAAAGCATGTTCTCAAAGTCGTCTCGCGCGGCGCGGTCGATGGTGAGGGAAACCTCACCGGAACGCTTCACCTCGAAGCTACGAACTATATGGATCAGCGGATGCGGCGCTGGTTCGGCACGCACAAACGCGACGACCTCCGTACCTACGTCGAAGGATTGCTGGCAGCCATTTCGTCCAACATTGAAGTGATCAAGATCTCAATGGGCGATCCGCTCGATTTTAAGAGGCAGTTTGCGCTCGATGTCGAGTACCGTGTGCCGCGGTACGCGGTGGCCGACGGCGGGACGCTCGACTTCGCATCCCCGGCGTGGAAGCTCGGGTTCGGCAGGACGCCTTTCCTCAATGCGGCGTCCGTCGTCGATCTCGAGGAGCGCGCCTACGCGCTCTTCATTTGGAACACCCAGACGTACGAGTGTGATGAAACGATAGCGGTCCCCTCGGGTATGAAGGCCCGCGACCTCGAGGGCTCGTCGTCGAAGGCCGGGGAATACGCGGCGTACGAGATGGCGCGATCCTGCGACGGCAAGGCGCTCAGGAATACGGGCAAGGTCTTCGTCAAGCGACGGACGATCCCGGCGGATGCGTACTCCGAATTTCGGAGCGTCGTCAAGGGAGCGGGGGACTATGGAACGAAGAGGGTCGTGCTCGAGCGAAAGGGGGGATCGCGATGAGACGAACAACTGGCGCCGTGATGGGACTCTCGTTGTTCATTGGCGCGGTCCTGGTGCTTGCGGCTCCCGGGCGATCCCAGTCGATAGCGACCGCACCGGCGCTCTCTGCGCTTCCGAATTATAAAACGCTGGAAGGGCAATATCGGGGGAACGACGCCGTCGTTCTCTTCGATTCGCTCGTCGTGACGCTCGAGGACGGGAATCACATCGCGAGGCGGCGGCACCGGGCCGTCATGCTCTTCACCGACAACGCGATCAACCGCTACGGCGATCCGAGGATTCTCTTCAATGCCGCCGCACAGGAGCTCTCGATCATTGTGGCGCGCGCGTACATGCGCGACGGCACGATAGTCGACACGGAGAGAAACGGCATAAACCAGACCACGCCCTTCGCCCTCGATCGCGCGCCCGACTACACGGACTGGCAGGAAACCGTTGTCACTCACGTCGGCATCGAAAAGGGTTGCGTCGCCGAATTGCACTACGTGATACGGGACCTTCGGGCGTCTCCGTGGCTCTCGGGAGTGGAGATCTTCAGCTCCGAGGATCCGGCGCGATTGCGCGTGCTCATGGTGGCGCCAGGTCAAGGCAGGGAACTCAAAGCCTCGTCGCTGAACGGCGCTCCCGACGGTGTCGCATCCGGTGATGTCTGGAGTTGGACCGTGCGCGACATCGCCGGGCGAACGCCCTTCGATGGTGGCGTCTGGGAGGGGGACTATTTCCCGACCGTCTGTTACGGCACGGCGGCGCGCTTGCAGGATGTTCTCGAGACGATTGGCGCCGACCTCGCCGCCAAATCGAGCGCGGTGCCGGGGGCCGAAGCGCGGGTGCAGGACGCGATGAAGGACCTCACCACCGACGAAGACAAGGTGCTCGCCGTCCATCGTCTCGCGATTGATGCGGTCTCCAATATCCACGCCCCCTTCGGGCTTTTCAGCGCGCCGGCCCGCGCCTCCACGCGCATCTACGACACGGGCTACGCGAGCCCGCTGGACGGCGCCGTGCTCCTCGCGG
>JBGSIK010000510.1:0-5938 GCA_041742575.1 Candidatus Krumholzibacteriia bacterium | reverse complement strand
TGGTCGCGCACGCCAAGGCGGCGGTGCGGAAGGCGGGGTTGGGGCGCGAGGGGGACCGTGTGGTGGTGGTCGCGGGAGTGCCGATCGACGAACCGGGGACGACCAACGTGGTGAAAGCAGAAATCTTGTAGGACATATTTCGTGCCGTGCTCAACCGCGGTTTGTGGGGCCGCGATCGGAAAGGCAGGCGGTGGGCGGTGCTCAGAGAGACTTACCCCTATTATCTGGCCAACGAACCGATCTACGCGAACACCGCTCTCGAGGTCACCGACAAGTACAGCGGGGGGACTGCCGCCCGTGTGGCGCTTGCCGACGAGCGAACGATCAGCACCGCCTTCGAACGGGCGGAATCGGCCCGGCCGGCGATGCGTGAACTGCCCGCATACCATCGCCGGGAAATCCTGCAGCACTGCATCGACCGTTTCCAGGAGCGCAGGGAAGAGCTCGCGATGACGCTGTGCGTCGAGGCGGGCAAGCCCATCCGCGACAGCCGCGGGGACGTCGCGCGCCTGATCGACACCTTCCGCGTCGCGGCCGAGGAATCGGTGCGTATGGTAGGCGAGGTGTTGCCTCTCGATATCTCGGATCGCGCACGGAACTATACCGGCATGTGGAAGCGGGTACCCGTCGGCGTGTGCTCGTTCATCTCGCCGTTCAATTTTCCTTTGAATCTTGCCGCGCACAAGGTCGCCCCGGCTCTCGCCGTGGGCTGCCCGTTCGTGTTGAAGCCCGCGAGCTTGACACCGATCGGCGCGCTGGTGATCGGCGAAGTCCTCGCCGAGACCGACCTGCCCCAAGGTGCCTTCTCTATTCTACCCGCGCATCGCGAGGGGGGGCGGCTGTTCACAGAGGATCCGCGCATCAAGCTTCTCTCCTTCACCGGGTCCCCCGCCGTGGGCTGGGATCTCAAGGCCCGCGCCGGAAAGGCGAAGGTGGTGCTCGAGCTCGGCGGGAACGCCGGTGTGATCGTGGACGAAGACGCCGACGTCGGCCACGCCGTCGGCCGCGTCATCATCGGGGCTTTCTATCAGAGCGGGCAGAGCTGTATTTCCGTGCAGCGGATCTTCGTCCACGAGCGGATCTACCGGCAATTCTCCGAGGCGCTGGTTTCCGCCACTCGCGCGCTCAAGATGGGAGACCCCAAGGACGAGGGTACTTTCATCGGCCCCATGATCTCCGAGAAGGAGGCGAGCCGCGTGCACCGTTGGATCGAGGACGCGGTTGCGCGCGGGGGGAGGGTGTTGTGCGGGGGGAAGCGTCAGGGCGCCTTGGTCGAGGCGACACTGCTCGATAACGTCCCCGCGGATGCCCCCGTGTGCGCCGAAGAGGCGTTCGGTCCCGTCGCGGTGTTGTCGAAGTTCACGCGCTTCGACCAGGCTCTGGAGGCCGTGAATGCGAGCGCCTTCGGCCTCCAGGCGGGCGTGTTCACGCGCGACATCTACAAGGCGCAAAGGGCATGGGACCGGCTCGAAGTGGGCGGGGTCATCATCGGGGATGTTCCGTCGTGGCGCGTGGACCACATGCCCTACGGGGGCGTGAAAGACAGCGGCCTGGGAAGAGAGGGCATCCGCTGGGCGATGGAGGACATGACCGAGATCCGCCTCATGGTCCTGCGTACGCCGTGAAACTCACACAGAGCGCGCGGCGCGCGCTTCATATCTTCTTGAACCGAGCGACTGCTTCGCGAATGGATGCTTCGTCGGTCACAAACGAGAATCGGATACACCGGTCCTCGCCGAAAGCGGCTCCAGGTATGCATGCGATCCGCTGCTTCTCCAGCAGGTACTTGCAGAAATCGACCGATCCTTTGACGCCGGGCACCCGCGGGTAGAGCTCGCTCACATCGACGAACAGGTAGAACGCCCCCTGGGGCTTGAAGGCCCGGACTCGCTCTATGGCGCTCATGCCTTCGTAAATCAGGTTCCTCCGCGTTTCGAACGACTTCCGGAATTCCTCCACGACGGCCGGGTCGCTCCGAAGCGCGAAGGCGTAGGCCTTCTGCGAGATTGAATTCGGGCTGGAGGTGGCCTGCCCCTGGACGCGCGCGGCCGCTTTGATCACTTCCGCCGGTCCCACGGCAAAACCCATGCGCCAGCCCGGCATGGAATAGGTCTTGGACGCGCTGTTCACGATGAACACGCGGTCCCTGAGCCGCGGTGCGACGGAGAGCACGTTCACGAACGGGCGCCCGTCGAACACGAACTTCTCGTAGACATCGTCGGAGATCACCAGGATCCCGGCATCCTGAATCACCTCGATGATAGCCTCGAGCTCTTCCCGGTTGTAGACAGCGCCGGTCGGATTGGAGGGAGAATTGAGAATGAGGATCTTGGATTTCGGTGTGATCGCCTGGCGCAGGGATTCGATACGGAGCTTGTAATCGTCCTCGAGCCGGGTGGTGACGATCACCGGTGTGCCCCCGGAGAGCTTCACCATTTCAGGATAAGAGAGCCAGAACGGACTGGGGATGATGCACTCGTCGCCGGGATTCAGCAGTACTTGCATGAGGTTGTGCAGGGCATGCTTGCCGCCGTTGGAAACGATGATTTCCTCGGGAGTGTAGTCGAGATTGAACTCAGCTCTGTATTTGGCAATGATGGCCTCTTTGAGTTCGGCGATGCCGCCGGTCGCGGTGTACTTAGTGAACCCCGCCTCCATGGCACGGATTGCGGCCTGCTTGATGGCCTGCGGGGTATCGAAGTCCGGTTCCCCGGCTGAGAAATCCAGCACCGGGATCCCGGATGCCTTCAGCTCTTTGGCTTTGGCCGAGATGACCAGCGTCATGGAGGGATTGATGTTCAACACCCGCTCCGAAAGCATCGTTTTCATACCGTTGTCGGCCTCCTTGACCGAAAAGCCACGAATCGGAAACTGGAGAAGTGTTCTGTGGGACTGGGGCCCGAACGCAATGATACCAGACAATGCCCCGGGATGGCGCAATTGTCAACATCGCCTCTGCGCCTGCGGTTTGCGGGTCCGGCAACTAGCGGCTTGACACACGATGCCCCACAAAGGTATATTACATGTGCTTCTCGAGACCCCGCGGACCGGCGGCTTCTTCGGAAAAGCCGTCCAAGGAGGGAGACCAAATGGCACGTGAGCTACGGATGCCGGCGCTCGTAATCGCCGGTTTTTTAATTTTGGGATGGAATGTCCCTGCCCAAGGCGCTTCGGCGGCGTTAAAACCCCCGCCGCTCGACCGGGTGATGGTGCACGATGGGTCCCCGGTCCATGATGTGGGGAACCTGCTTCTCCATACCGGAAACTGGGGTGCCTTTGGATCGGCGCCGGGGGCGGCCTATCCGTTTTCCTTTGCCCCATCCGCTGAGTACCCGGCGGGGAGTGGTGTGGAGTACCTCTATCTCGGTGGTCTGTGGGTCGGCGCCATCAAGGATGGGATTCCGTGCGTGTCGACCGCCGCCTACCAGATGGAGTTCCGCCCAACCAGCGATTCAACCGATGTCATCTATTACGCGGCGGAAGGGGATCCGGGTGGTGCCCGTTTGCCGGCCGTGAACGCGGATGACGACGGCGATGGGGCCATCGACGAGGAGTGGCTCGACGGCCGTGATAACGACGGCGACGGCCTCGTCGATGAGGATTTTGCCGCCATATCGGACCAGATGCTGAGCTGCTGGTACACCGACGACCAACCAGAGGCAATCCAGGCTTATCCGGAGCACGAGCCCTTGCATCTCACGGTGCTGCAGCGGAGTATGCAGTGGGCGGATCCCGACTTCGACGACTTCGTTGGCTTCGAGTACTTCATCACCAACACGGGTGCGGATGTTCTCGAGGATGTCTATCTCGGGATTTTCATCGACGGCGACGTTGGCTCCCGATCCACAACTTGGTACTGGGAGGACGATGCCACGGGTTTCTACGACGGATCGGTACTGTGCACGGACCGTGGTCCGGCGCAGGTCGAGTATGCGTACTGGTACGACGCGGATAGCGATGGCGGTCAGACGACCGGCCAATGCGGGCTCCTCCTGCTCGACTGCATCACGGATCCCACCGGCGAGCTCGCGCCACCGGAAGTGCGTTTCAGCGGCTACCACCACTTCAGCGGCTCTCAGTCCTTTGAAGAGGGCGGCGATCCGACCAATGACTTCGAGCGCTACCAACTCCTTTCGGCCCAAACCACCGAGAGAAACGGCCCGGGACCCCAGGACTACAGGGTTCTCGTGTGCGTCGGCCCCTTCGCCCAGTTGGCCCCGGGTGAGACCCTGCCGTTTGTGGTCGCGCTCTTCGCGGGCGACGCCGCCGGCGGCGACAACACCGAGGTCCTGCAGCACGCAGCTGCAGCCAAGCTTGCCTACGAGGGCCGTTGGTACGATCTCGACGCCGATCCGCTGACGGGGATCGCCGGCCGCGAAACGCCCGTGTACGGCCCGGCGACCGACGTGGTCGTCGACGCTTGCGCTTCGCCGCCAATCGTCGTCCCGTCGGTTGGGCAAGGTGAAGTCGTTTGGACGAATGCGGACTGTGAATGGGAAGAGGAGTCCCGGCTGTGGTGCAGCTACGAAGATGCGGACAGCCTTGCATACCGGACGGGTGTCGGTGGAAAGGAAGGCCAGGTCTATTGGATGCCCCCACCGCTTGTACCCACACCGGTCATGGTGACCTCGATCAATGTTCGCGTGAACCGATCCTCGGCCGTGGTCTCGTGGGATCTCTTCTCGGATGAAGCGCTCCGCGGCCTCAGGCTCCAGCGGGATTCGCAAGGAGGCGCGCGCGTGGCTCTACCGCGCGATGGCGGTATGTTGGCCCCCTCGACGCAGTCTTACGTCGATGATTCCGTCGAGCCGGGAAGGGAGTACACTTACACGCTCGTGGTGGTGATGGCCGACGGCTCGGAGCTCTCGTCACGCTCAGTCACGACGGCGATACCGGCCCTGGCCACTTCGCTGAGCCAGAACTATCCGAATCCGTTCAACCCTTCGACGACGATCAGCTTCACGCTTGCCGAACAGAGCCGGGTGAACGTGTCGGTGTTCACGCTGGAGGGAAAGAAGGTGGCCACACTCGTGGACGAGGTCCTGCCGGCCGGGCCCAACACGGTCCATTGGAATGGCAGGAACAGTGGGGGGGCGTTCCTCAGTTCGGGCATCTATGTGTGCCGTTTGGAGGCAGGCAAGACCGTGCTCTCGCGAAAGATGGTTTACCTCAAATAGTGACGTGAGCCGACCGGTTCCCGGCAGGGGCTCGATGAAAACGCCCGGGCGATTGCTCGCCCGGGCGTTTTCCGTTGCACTCCCGGGCCCGCCTTGCCGCGCGGATTGCGGTTACGGGGCCGTTCCGAATCTCCTACTCTCTCGTTACTGTGAACTCGACCCGGCGGTTTTTCGCCCGGCCTTCGGGCGTGTCGTTCGAAGCCACCGGTTTGCTCTCCCCGTAGCCCTTCGTGGTGATCTGGTCGTCCTTGATCTCGGGGTGCTTCGACATGAGGTAGTCCCTCACCGCTTGGGCCCGCTGTTCAGAGAGCTTCTGGTTGTACGCCTCGCTCCGCTGCGAGTCCGTATGGCCGCCGATTTCGATGCCGAGTTCGGGATGCTTGGCAATAGCGTCCCCGATCTGAGCAAGGATCTCGTACGACTGCGGCAGGATTTCGGCCTTTGCCGGCTCGAACACGATTTCTGTGGTGCTAAAGACTTTGGTGTCGATTATGGCGCGTTCGACCTCGGTAACGACAGGACAGCCCGTGTCATCGACCCGGGTCCCCTTGGGTGTGTCGGGGCATTTATCGATGTCGTCGTTCACGCCGTCGCCGTCTGAATCCTCCGGACAGCCGCGCGCGTCCACACGAATGCCGGCGGGGGTGTTCGGGCACTGATCGATGCCGTCGTACACGCCGTCCCCGTCCGCGTCCGCGGGACATCCGGATGCATCCACTGTGGCGCCCTTGGGCGTGTTGGGGCATTTGTCGATCCCGTCA
>JBGSIK010000509.1:0-4338 GCA_041742575.1 Candidatus Krumholzibacteriia bacterium | reverse complement strand
GGCAGCGCCCGCGGGGCGAGGAGCGTGCGCGTCGGTGAGATGGGCCGCCTCGAGGACGCGGCATCAAGACGGAGCTGCGGGGACGGCGGGTTTGCGGTATATTCATTGCGAAAGCGGGTGATCCGGCCATGGCTGCGCCAGAAAGACCGATCGACAACGTGCTGAATTCGCTCAAGGAGCGGGCGAAGGAGCTGAATTGCCTCTACCGCGTGGACGAGACGCTCAACCGGCTCGAAAAGCCGGAAGACGAGGTCATGCGCGAGTTGATCGAGATCATCCCCACGGGCTGGCAACACGCCGACGTGTGTCTCGCGACCATCAGCGTCGACTGTCGCAGCTTTCTGCCGTCCGGGTTTGCGGCCACGGATTGGTTTTTGCGCGCGAACATCTCCGTCGAGGGGGAGAAGGTCGGCGAGGTGGTCGTGTTTTATGGAGAGAGGCGTCCGACAGCGGAGGTCGGGCCGTTTCTAAGGGACGAACAACGGCTCATCAGCGCGATCGCGGATCGAATCGGAATGTACCTGCTTCAGAAGCGCCTGCGTGCCGCCCACGAGGACTGGGAAACGGCGGTGGAGGGTACGAGCACGGAGGCGCTGAGCGAATGGCGGGTCATCATGGATTTCCTGCGCCGTACCGACCACGCGCTTCTCGCCCGGATCACGAGGAAGCTGATCAATTACCTGTGCTGGAGTGGGGCGAGTGAAGCCGAACAGCTGCTGCAGGAGTTCGTGGCCGGCGATGGGGAAGGGCCCTTCGCACCTCAGGATGAGAACAGGCCGCTGCAGCGAACGGCGATCCGCGACATATCGACTCTCGCGGGCCGGGCGTTCGAAATAGCCTCGAGACACTGCAGCGACGAGGAAATGATCGTGAACATCCGGGGCTGGATCGACGAGGAGAAGGCGAGCTACCTCACGGACACGCTGGAGATGCCGCACAGCAGCCTCGCGGACATCGGATCCGCCATCGAACGATTCGAAACGTCGGAGATTCGGGAGCGTGACCTTCCCGTCGCCCTCCAAAAAAGCTTGAAGGTCTCCCTGCTCCGCCGGTTCTTCAACGACGATCTGTCGTTCCTGAACATTCTGAAAAACCACGTTACGGTTGCGGATTTCTACGCGTTGCTCAAATGCACCGTCTACTCGTCGCAAGGATACGGAAAACTCGGGGGCAAGAGCACGGGTCTGTTCATGGCCACCAAGCTCATGCGCGGCTCGCGCGATCACGCGTCGGTGTTCGATCAGGTCAAGACTCCCAAGACCTGGTACGTGAGTTCCGATTGCCTGCTCGATTTCATGCGCTTCAACAATCTCGAGGACATCTACGACCACAAGTACATGGACATCGAACGTATACGGCGGGACTATCCCCAGATCGTCCAGGTGTTCAAGAACTCCCGTTTTCCGCCGGAGATCTCGAAAGGACTCGCGGTGGCTCTGGACGACTTCGAGAGCCGTCCTCTCATCGTGCGTAGCTCGAGCCTGCTCGAGGATCAGATGGGGGCTGCTTTCTCGGGCAAATACAAGAGCCTCTTCCTGGCCAACCAGGGCAGCAAGAAAGAGCGACTGGACGCGCTCCAGGATGCGATCGCCGAAGTGTACGCGTCGGTGTTCTCGCCCGACCCCATCGAGTACCGGGCCGAGCGCGGTCTTCTCGACGTGCACGAGGAAATGGCAGTGATGATCCAGGAGGTGGTGGGGAAGCGGGTGGGGAATTATTTCATGCCGGCGTTCGCGGGCGTGGCGTTCAGCAACAACGAATTCCGTTGGTCGGCGCGCATAAAGCGGGACGACGGGCTGGTGCGGCTCGTTCCCGGGTTGGGCACGCGGGCGGTAGACCGGTTGAGCGACGACTACCCGGTCTTGATCGCTCCGGGGCAGCCGGGGCTGCGCGTGAACGTGACCGCCGACGAGACCGTGCGCTACTCTCCGCAGAAGGCCGATGTGATCAACCTGGAGAGTAACCGGTTCGAGACCGTGAGCATCAAGGCACTGATGCGCGAAGCGGGGGACAGCTACCCGGAATCACGGAAGATCGTGTCGATCGTCGATGGCGACGGTATTCGCCGGCCGCGCGGCCTGCTCGAACCCGACTGGGGGAAAGACGATTTGGTGGTCACTTTCCAGGGTCTCATCGAGGACGGCAACTTCGTGGCGAAGATCCGGATGCTGATCGACTTCCTGCGTTCGAGCATAAATTACCCCGTGGACATCGAGTTCGCCTGCGACGGAGGCGATTTGTACTTGCTTCAGTGCCGTACCCAGAGCTCAACGCCGCAGTTCGCGCCCGCGCCCATTCCGCGCGACCTGCCGAGGAACAGGGTGATCTTCACCGCGAACCGCTACGTTTCCAACGGGAGGGTTCCCGACGTCACCCACATCGTCTATGTCGATCCCGAAGGCTATTCCGAGCTGTCGGAACTCAAAGACCTGATGGATGTCGGTCGTGCCGTGGGCAGGCTCAACAAGCTGTTGCCCAAACGCCAATTCATTTTGATCGGACCGGGGCGTTGGGGAAGCCGCGGCGACATCAAGCTGGGAGTGGGAGTCACTTACTCGGATATCAACAACACCTCGGTGTTGCTCGAGGTGGCGCGCAAGAAGGGCAACTACGTCCCGGAGCTGTCCTTCGGCACGCATTTCTTTCAGGATCTGGTCGAGGCCGACATCCGATACATCCCCCTCTATCCCGACGACAACGGAATTGTGTTCAACGAGCATTTTCTCGATCGCGCCAAGAGCATTTTCCCCGAGCTGTTGCCGGAGTACGAGCATCTGGAGGGCGTTATCCGCGTCATCGATGTTCCCTCGGTCGCCGACGGCCAGATCCTCAAGGTGCTGATGAACGCCGAACTCGACGAAGCCGTGGGGATCCTCTCCACGCCGACGGTCGCGGGCGTCAAGACCGACTGGCAGGAATACCACGTCGAGGAACGGCCGGAGGACCACTGGAGATGGCGGTTACGCATGGCCGAGCAGATCGCGCGGGAAATGGATCCGAAGCGATTCGGCGTCAAGGCCGCATATGTCTTCGGCAGCACCAAGAACGCGACCGCGGGCCCCAAGAGCGATCTCGATCTGATCGTTCACGTGGGTGAGGATACCCGGCAGCGCGAGGATCTCGCTCTCTGGTTGGAAGGCTGGAGCCGTGCACTGGCGGAAGTGAACTACCTCCGAACCGGCTACCGCTCGCGCGGGCTCCTGGACGTGCACTTTGTGACGGACGAGGACCTTGCCAAGCGGACCAGCTACGCGGTGAAGATCGGCGCGGTGACGGATCCGGCCCGGTCGCTGACGTTGGGAGGCGGCGCGCCGGAGACGGGCGAGTGAGGGGCCGGATACCGCGATTTCAGATCAGAACCCGCTCTGCCCGTGAGGGGTCGTGGAGGTCGAATCTCACCAATGCCAGCTCGGGCCCATCGTGCGCGGCGTTGAGCATCATCGTCCGCCCGATGCGATCACACCACGCGCCCGTCAACCTCGCGGACTCGTGTATGTGTCCATGTAACGTGAGCAGGGGCTGGCGCTTCTCGATGAATCTGCGCACCGCCAAGCTCCCCACGTGCACGTCCATGGGCACGTGATCCACCATTTTGCCGTCGTGGGGAACGCGGTCCAACGCGGTGTCGTAGGGGGGAGCGTGGAACAGGAACACCGCGTTGCGCACGTCGGCATCCCCTACCAGCCGGTCAAGGTCATCCTGTATGGTGGTAAAGCGGACCTCCCGCGCCCATGCGGCCGAAGGGGCCGCCAGCAGTCGTCCCTCTTCTGGAGAGACGCATCCCGGCGGCACGTACCGGGACACGTCGTATCGCTCCCAGTCCTTGCGCATGAACGGCGTGGGTGGAACGCACGCGTAGCCGTATACGCTCACGCTTTCGAGATCGAATCGCCGCCCGTGAGCGTAGATCCACAACCCCCGCGCCGCGATCTCGATGACACTCGACTCTTCGGGCTTCGCGTCGTCGTTTCCGAGGATGACGAACAGGTAGGGGTAGCGTTCGCGCAAGCGGCTCTGGAGTCGTTCGAGGCCGGGGGCGACGAAATCTTCGACGAAGCTGCGGTATGCAGGATCCCCGGAGGACAGCGGCGCGAATCCATGCGGGAGCAGGTCGCCGCCGAGGAACACGGCGTAGGGGACCTCGCGCTCGATTACGGCGAACAGCTTGTCGTAGCGATCGACGCGGCCGTGGAGGTCGCTTGCGAAGAAGCACTGATTCACGCCGCGATTATACCCCCTGCGCCCCGCGCCGTCACCCTCCTCGCGCGTCCATTTGCGAGGGGCCCGGCCGCTGCGGGCGCTCTCGGGCACGGCTCCCTACGACCGACTGTGCTCGTC
>JBGSIK010000508.1:0-10282 GCA_041742575.1 Candidatus Krumholzibacteriia bacterium | reverse complement strand
TGGTGGCGCGTGACCATGGCGTACAAGCGATCGCCGAAGGATTCACGCAACTCCTTCGCCACGAACAGTGGGTCGGTCGCCCCGGCGATCGAGCTCCGGTCGCCGCCCCAGAGGGCCACGAGCCCCCGGGCGCGCGCGCATACTTCCCGCCACGATACGTGGCAGACTCCCTTCTCGCTCCGCAATCTTCCATCGGAGACGAGCTGGCAGAGGTTGGCGTAGCCGGTCCCGTCGGCGGCGAGGAGAACGATGGACGATTCGTCGTCGATCGTCACCTCGGAGCCGATGATGAGGTGCACCCCGAGCTCGCGGGCGCGGACATGGGCACGCACGACGCCGTAGACGCCGTCGCGATCGGTGAGGGCGATCGCGCGGATGCCCATGCGCGAGGCCTCCTCAATTATCTCCTCGGGGTGGCTTGCCCCCTCGAGGAAGCTGTAATTGCTTTTGCACCAGAGAGATGTATAGCCATCTGTTCGAATGGGATGGATCATGGATCCCTCGCCTCCCAGGCCTCATGTGGAGGCGATTCATATCATAACAGACAAGTGTCTGGTTTTCAAGAGGCAGGATCGTTTCCGGGGGATCGCTGTTCGAGCGGGGTGGGGCCCACGGCCGGGGGCCTTCCGCCCGGGCTCCGAAAAAAAGCCGCGGCGGTTTCGTGGAGAACCCGCCACCACCAAACGATATACGGTCTCCCGAGATCTCCAAATCGGAGATGCCTGAGACCCCTGGGGCAGAAAGTGACAATCGCTCTCCGTCGAGTCGGTCGCCGGGGGTGGGCCGGACGCCCGGCTTCATGGAACGTCGACGGTTGTTCATGCGCATGGGTCAAGACTGGTATTCCCACTCATCAGGTTCACGACATAAAAGAACCTGTGGTTCTTCTCGAATAACGTCTGTGTTTGGGCCTGTCCAGGGTCGAGGGGAAGACGCACCTGGTCGACTACGTCCACTCGTTCTTCCCGCTGCTGAACGTGGGGTGGTCGGGTTCCGCACGTCTCGCACGTCTCGTCTTCTGGCCACCGCCGACCGCTATGCTCGGCTACGGTGCGTTCATGAAGGTGATCGAGACCCGCCTCGAAAAACAATGTGACGTACGAGCGTTGAGGCGTAATCAGACTAGAGTCAGCTTTGAGTTATAGGTGGCAGACCCGCCAGGATAGTCATTAACAAGTTGGCGTACATTATGCTAAACTACATATCATCAATCAGGTGCGCTATCGTGCCTACAACCATTTTCCGGATCGTATGTCGAGCCCTATGACAAATCCACCTCACACTCACACCGAACCAGCGAACACTGTGCCCCGTAAGAAGCGCGCATGGTGGCGGTCGCCCGCATTCATCGTGATCGGCCTCCTGTTTGCGGCCGCAGTCTTCGTCTGGATCGGCAAAGGAGTCGCTGAGGACTGGGATACCTTGTCCGCGCATCTATCCCAGGCTTCCCCGTGGATGCTGGCACTGGCCGTGGCGTTGCAGGTAGTTTTTGCGCTCTGCATCGGCCTGTGTTATTACAGCAGCCTGCGGCTCGTCGGCGCCGTGGTCCGCATGCCCGCGGCGATCGGCGTCTATCTGGCGTCGCAGCTCGGCAAGTACATTCCCGGCAGAGTCCTGTATGTCGCCGGCCACATCGGGCTGGCGACGTGGCTGCGCATTTCGCCCACGCAAGCAGTCCTCGGATTCACTGCGCACCATATCGTACTGCTCGCGATGGGCATGGCGGTATCGGCGCCTCTGCTCGGTATGCTGGTGGAGCAACGGCTCATGGTGGTCGTGGCCGCCATGACCGCGATGGGCGTCATCATTCTGGCCAGCGGATTGTGGGTCAAACCATTCAATGCGTTCCAACGTAAGCGCCGGAAACCGGAGTTGGAGTCGTTTTCACCTGGTTGGGCATTTGCCGGATTGTTGAGCGCCGGCTGCGGCTGGATCATCTACGGGTGCATCGCGATCGTCTTCACTTCGATCCTGCATCCAGGGTTGTCTTCCGCCGACAGCATCCGCATAGGCATAGCCTCTGTCGCGGCATGGCTCGTAGGATTTCTCAGTTTTCTCACACCGGCCGGCGTCGGCGTGCGCGAGGGGGTATTCGTTCTCTTGACACGGACGGTCATAGAAGAGCCGACGGCCATGGCCATCGCTCTACTGATGCGAATTCTATATACGGCGCTCCAGCTATCGTTCGGCGCGATAGCCTTGACCTATTCGATTCGCGGCCGGCCGGACCGCACGCCGGGAGGCACGCCATGAACCGGCCGCTCCGGCTGGCAACTTTCGCGGTTCCTTTGTCTGGCAACAAAGGTTCGGCGAGCATGTTCCTGGGGTTGCGCGATGCATTCGGGGCCGCGAAGATCGACGCCCGGTTCGCCGTGTTCAGTTATTATCCAAAACGCGACGCCGCCATCGCCTCAACAATGGAAAATGTTTCCGTTCATCCGGGGCACCCGATCGACATCGCCGTTTGGCTCTTGCCGATGATCATCCTGAGGCGCGTGCTGCCGTTTCTCGTGCCGGCGCGCTGGAAACGGAATATCGAAGTGTTGCGAGAGAGCGACGCGATATTGATGATCGGCGGAACGACGTTCGAGGATTCGATGCTTTACAAGGTGCCGTGGAATCTCCTGGCGGCACTGCCCGGATACATGCTCGGCCGCCCGACCGTGTTTCTCTCGCAAACCATGGGCCCCTTGGATAGCCGGCTCAACCGCGTGGCGGCGCGTTGGACGCTCCGAAGGGCCGTTGCGGTGCACGGCCGCGGCCGGCGGAGCGAGAAGTGGGTGCGCGGCATCGGCATCGATAAGTGCACCTACCAGCCCGATTTGTCCTTTCCCATGTACACGCCCGACTTCGACCGCATCGCGGACGAAAACGAACACATCGGAAACTTCCGGCGGAAAGTCCGGGACTCGGGCCGCACACCGGTGGGCGTCGCGCCGAACTCCATCGTTTTCGAAAAAGCGAGGAAGATCGGCAAGGACTACGTTGCCTTCCTCGCGGGGGTCGTGGAAGCGGTGTACGAGCAGGGGCATCTCCCCATATTAATACCACACAGCTACCGGGAAGATCTTTCCAAGATGCACAACAACGACCGGAGTCTCTGCCTCGCCGTCATCTCGCGGCTGCCGAAGAACGTCGACTATTATTACCTCGATGCCGATCTCGGCTCGGGATACCTGAGGAGTGTGATCGGGCGCCTGCACCTGCTGGTCGCAAGCCGCTTTCATTCGATGATCTCGTCGCTTTCGATGGGAGTGCCGCCGATCACGTACGGGTGGGGGGATCACAAGTACATCGAAGTTCTCGAAGAGTTCAACGTGCCCGAGCTCTACGAGTCGTTTCACAAGCTGGATGCCGGCGAGTTCGCCGTGAAGTTGCAGGCGGTTCACAAAGAGCGCGAGCAGCTCTCCGAGCGCATCAAAGCCGCGTACGTAAACGTGAAACAGCAAAGCGACCGTCTTCCCCGCATTATTATGGACGCGCTCAGCAGCGAAGATCGAGCGCCTGGCACGGGCGGCCGCGAGCCCTGAACCGGCGGCGTCTTCGGTCCGTAGTGTTGAACCATGAGCGATCATCCACGAGAACATAGCGTCGAAGTCAGTGTCGTCGTCCCCTGCTACAACGAGGAATCGGCGATCGGCGAGAGCCTCCGTTCGGTGACGGAATGCCTGAAGGGGTGTGAGGAGTTCGAGATAGTGGCCGTCAACGATGGATCGACCGATCGCACGGAAGAAATCCTCGAGGAAAGCGCCGGGCATGACGCGCGCATACACGTCGTGCACCATAAACACAACCAGGGCTACGGCGCGGCGCTGAAAACCGGCATCCGGCGCGCGCGCGGCGATCTCGTCGCCATCATCGATGCCGACGGCACTTACCCCTTTGACCGTCTGCCCGATCTGGTCGAACGGGCGAAACATGCCGATATGGTGGTCGGCGCCCGCACCGGCGAGAACGTGACCTATTCGTTCATACGCAGGATTCCAAAGCTCTTTCTCAAATCATACATGTCGTGGCTCGCGGGGCAGTCGATCCCCGACATGAACAGCGGCCTGCGCGTGTTCCGGAAATCGGTGGCAGAACGCTTCCTGAAAATATTGCCCGACACCTTCAGCTTTACCACGACGATCACCCTGGCCATGATGAGCAACCGCTACGACGTCCAGTTCGTGCCGATTGACTACATGAGCCGGAGGGGAAAGTCGAAGATACGGCCGATTCACGACACGATCCGGTTCGCCCAGCTCATTCTCCGGACGGGCATGTATTTCGCCCCATTGCGCGTGCTGCTCCCGGTCGTGGGTTTCCTTTTCGTGGGATTCGTTGCCAGTATCTGCTATGATATCATCGTTCTGAGGAATCTTACCGACAAGAGCGTCTTGATGTTCATGTTCACCATGAACACCGCCATATTCGCCTTGCTGGCGGATATGATCGACAAGCGGAGTTCCGGATAACATTGAAACACCTCCACTGGTACAAAGCGCTTGCTCTAGGCATTGGCGCGCTCTCTCTCAGGCTTCTGTACGTCGCCGTGGCCGGGAGACACGTGGGCATCGAAGCGGGGAGCGATGCCGTCAGCTACGACCATTTTGCCCGGCTGATGATGTCCGGATGGGATTGGATCACGATGCCGCTCGCCGTCCGTGAGCCCTTGTATCCCGCCTTTGTGGCGCTTTCGTATCGGCTTCCCGGGACCGAGATCGGCACGCTGCAGCTCATGCAGGCGCTGGTGGGAGCGCTCACGGTAGCGACCGTGTATCTCACGTTGCGCACGATGCTCCAGGAACGGATCGCGATCATCGCGGCGGCGATCATCGCATTGCATCCCCACTTCATCGTATACACGGCGGAGCCGCTCCGTGAGAATCTCATCATACCCCTGCTCGCCGGGGCTCTGATGCTCTTCCTTCTCGCCATGAAGAACGGCGGCGTATGGCGTTTGTTTCTCTGTGCATTGTTTTTTGCGCTCCTCGTCCATACGGATGTTCGCTTCCTTCCGCTCATGGTGGTCATTCCCGCGATGGCGTTCGCCTGGCACCGCCGTGTGGGGCTCGCGATCCGGCAGACGGCGTGGTTATGGTTGGTTTTCGCGATATTAATGGTGCCGTACCAGGTCAGGTGCTACGTCGCAATGGGGAAGCCGGTCATCGTTACCGAGCGGTTTCTCGGGAAGTGGTTGGACCGCGCGGCCAGCGTGATGTCGTCGAACAAGGGTACGGCAGGCAACAGGCGGCTGGCCTGGCTTCAGGAATGGGAAGCAAAGAAGCGGCAGAATCTGGACAACGTCAGCCCGGAGGAACGTGCGTTTTTCCTCTCCGGCGGCAGGCCGGAGACGGATAGGCTCGCCGTCCACTGGATCCTGTTCACCGAGTACTGGCGTTTCGCGCTCTTCAAGAACATGTACCGGCCGTATCCCGACGGCCGTTTCGAGAAACCGTGGTCGTTGAAGCACGATGTTGCGAGCGGAATGATCATGATCCCGTTCCTGATCCTGCTTCCCTTTGTCTTTCTGGGATCGTCGGCGCAGCAGCGGCGGGTCGTATACCCGCTGATGATCTACCTGGCGTCGAATTCACTGATGCACGTATTCGTTCATGCGCGCGAGCGTTACCGCATCCCCATGGAAATCGTGAGCGCGGTTCTGGTGGCCGTCGCGGTGGTGAATCTGTGGCGGCTCGTGCGAAGAGAAAAATATGAATCGCACGCAGAGGGTGAGGAAGCAGCACGAGAAAATCGTCGCACGTAGTCGCCGTCCTGGTTGAGCTCGGTACTCAGCCGGGCGCAGATACCCCAACGATTGATGCGGTTTCTCTTCGTTGTACCAACGGATCCACGACTGTACTGCGTTTGTCGCCTCCCCGAAGTGATCGAAGTTGTGCAGCCATACACATTCTCCCTTAAAGCTTCGGAAGAACCGTCCAACAATACCCTTCTGCCCGAGTGTGTCTGGGGTCACGAACTCCTGGGATAAGTGGCGGTTACGAGGAGAACGATGCACGATTCGTCGTCGGTGAGGGCGATCGCGCGGATGCTCACGCGCGAGGCTTCCTCGACCAGTTCCTCGGGGTGGCTTGCCCCCGCGAGTTGACGACTTAGGCGCCCCACTTGTGTTTTCTATTTGGATGACAGTCCTGACGAGCAATGCCCTATTGACAACGTAGCATCCGATTCACATGTTGTTTGCGGATAGAACCCCCACCCGAAAGCCTGCGCGTCGTCACCGGTCGCTCCCCACCCAGATCATGGGAGTTCATGCACGGATGAATTAGCGATGATCCGCGCCGTCCGGCGCGAAGACGCTGCTCCTCCTGGGGCCGAGGCGCGTCTCCCGCTGCCACGGTGATGGTGATCGTCTCTCCGGTATCCGAGAAAAGGGGGAATACCATGAACACTGCAAAGGTCGTTCTGGCAATAGTCGTCGCGGCCGCGCTCTGTGCATCCGGAACCGGTCCGGGCCCAAACGCCGCCGGGCCCACGGGGCAGATCGCGGGCAAGGTGTCGAACGCAAAGACGGGCGCCCCGCTAGCGTACGCCAACGTGATCGTAATCGGAACAAGCATAGGCGCCATGGCGATGGAGGACGGCACATACCGTATAACGAGCGTGCCCGTCGGATCCTATACGGTGAAAGCGATGATGATGGGATTCAAAAACGTCGAAAAGACCGGTGTCGTCGTGCGGCCGGACAAAGTCACCGAGGTGATGTTTGCGCTCGAAGAAACGATCGCCATGAAAACGAACGAGATTGTCGTACAGGCTCAGGCGTGCATTGTGGCAGGGACACCCTCGGGCATCCGGGGCGGGGTGTGCGCGACGCAGCTGGGACGCGACACCTTCCACGAGACCTTCCGACAGTGTATGCCCTGGTGGCCATGCGGCCCCGAGTCGTTCCGGTGCCCACGGGAGCCGTGGAACACGGAAAGCTACGCCTTCATCGTGGAGAACGAGTTCCGCGACGCGCTCGATCACCCTTTCTCGACGTTCTCGGTCGATGTAGACGCGGCCTCATACAGCAATGTCCGCCGCTTCGTCGAGAGCGGAAAGCTGCCTCCGGCCGATGCGGTTCGTATCGAGGAGCTCATCAACTACTTCACATATGACTACCCCGACCCCACGGGCGACGATCCGTTTTCGATCACGACCGAAGTCGTACCTTGTCCATGGAATGCGGATGACCGTCTGGTGCGTGTCGGGCTCCAAGGTTTACGTGCAAACCTCGAGGACCTGCCGCCCAGCAACCTGGTGTTCCTCTGCGACGTCTCGGGGTCCATGCGGCCGCCCAACAAGCTTCCGCTCTTGAAGAACTCGTTCGCGCTCCTCGTGGACAAGCTACGGGCGGAGGACCGGGTGGCGATCGTGGTGTACGCCGGCTCGGCGGGCCTCGTGCTGCCTTCCACATCCGGCGACCAGAAAGAAACCATCCACGCCGCTCTGGACCGCCTGGAGGCCGGCGGAACTACGGCGGGCGGTGCCGGCATCAAACTCGCCTATCAGGTGGCCGAGGAAAACTTCATCAAAGACGGCAACAACCGCGTGATACTCGCTACCGACGGCGACTTCAACGTCGGCGCCTCCAGCGATGCCGAGATGGGCCGGCTCATCGAGGAGAAGCGGGAAAGCGGGGTGTTTCTCACCGTGCTCGGATTCGGCGAGGAGAACCTCAAGGACTCCAAGATGGAGACGATTGCCGACAAGGGAAACGGCAACTACTACTACATCGACAGCGTCTTCGAGGGCCGGAGAGTGTTCGTGGGCGGCTTGGCCTCGAACCTGTTCACGATCGCAAAAGATGTCAAGATCCAGGTGGAGTTCAACCCCGCGAAGGTGAAGTCGTATCGGTTGATCGGCTACGAGAACCGCATCCTCAACAAGGAAGACTTCGACGACGACAAGAAGGACGCCGGTGAGATCGGCGCCGGCCACTCCGTGACCGCGCTCTACGAGATCGTGCCCGCCGGCGGCGATCCCATCGCTCAGCGCCGCGCGACGTATACCCGGGTGAGTATCGAGCCGCAGGCGTACGATTCACCCGAGATCCTCACCGTCCGCTTCCGGTACAAGAAGCCCGACGGCGACAAGAGCCGGTTGATCGTCCGGACGCTCACCGACGCGAACGCCCGGTTCGAGGAAGCGGCGGTTGATCTCCGGTTTGCAGCCGCAGTCGCCGAATTCGGGATGCTATTGCGGGAGTCGAAGTTCAAAGCCGGCTCGAGCTTCGCGCACGTCCTCGAAACCGCGCGCAGCTCAACGGGAGAAGACGAAGGCGGCTATCGCCACGAGTTTGTGCGGCTGGTGGAGAAGTGCCGGGAGATCACGGGCAAATAGGAAGCACGTGACGACGGTACGTGCCGAAAACCCGGGTTTTCCGGTCAAGAGGGCCCGGCGGGACGCCCGCCGGGCTCTCTCATCGTCAAGCCTCCAGCTGGGGCGTCGCCATTCTGGCTCCGGTGGCGAAGACCGTGCACGACCATCCCATGATCGTGAAACAAGTTGTTTCCAGATCTATCTGCCTGCTAGCATGGCCTGGTCTAGCACGGAGAACGGAGCGCTGTTCAAAATGAGGAGGGTCTGACCATGAGAAAACTGACCTCGACGGCTACCGGAATCCTGCTCATGTTGGTATCGCTGACGGCGGCGAGTTGTTCGGACGAAGACTGTGACTGTGATCCATGCGCACCTTCTCCCCAACCATCCGTGATCATGCCTCTGGCCGTGGGAAACAGCTGGGCTTACCTCGACTCGGTAACGGTGAGCGGCTCCACTCACACTTCCGATGCGCATATCTCGGTGGCAGCGGAAACCACGCTGACCATCCAATCCAGAGATTACGCGGGTTTCAAAGTGGAAGAGGTCGATTCGCTCATCAACAGAGAAAAAACGACCAGGTTCTGGAAGAACGATTTCGACGGTCTGTGGACCCTGGGCGTTCGATGCACCGGCAATTTGTCTACATTGCAGTTCATGTTTGCCAAATATCCGGCTGCGGTGGGTGACACGTGGACGAGTGTGTACGCGCGCTGTGTCATGGGATCCGGCGGGGCGCTCGGGCCGGGAGTGGCCGAATGCACAGATACGGACTTGGTCTACGTAGCGCCCGCCGGCGCGTTTACGTGTTACACGATTCACGAACACCCGGAGCCAGCGGGAGCATACGACATTTATTGGTACTTCGCGCCCAACGTCGGAATGGTTGCGATGGACCTCTATTCTGCCGGTACCGTCATAAAAAGACGACTCGTGAGCTACTCGCTCAAATAACAAACCGTCTGACGTCTGTCTGTCCGTCTCGCCGCCTCCAGCCGGGTGCTCGATGCCAGGTTTTGGCCACCCCTCCGGCCAATCGGGATCCTCGATAGATGCCGCTACCAACAGTGGAGAAGCGCACCCCGCTGCTTTTGGCCGAGGGCTTCAAAATATTTTCGTTTTCCCCTTGACAGGCCCGTGTCGATGTTAAATCTTTAGCATGTGGTTTGTTTAACATGTTAAACGGGCCTCAACAGCGTTACCTATTGCAGGGAAACGCGTTGCAGTGTTCATGGCAGCAGTCCACCGCCGGCAGCTTGTTTCAGGAGGTTACCGTGGCAAAAAACGCCGAAAAGACGGATCTCAGAGAGCTCACTCGCAGGGAACGTCAGATCATGGAGATCGTATACCGACTCAGGAGGGCAACGGCGATCGAGGTCATGACCAGTCTCCCGGGGAGGCCCGCGAACGCGACGGTGCGGACGATGCTCGGCGTGCTCGAGGAAAAAGGCTATCTGCGCCACGAAACGGAAAAGGGGAAATACATCTATTTTCCGACCATTCCGCTCGCGAACGCGAGAAAGTCGGCGCTGGATGGCGTGATCGAGACCTTCTTCAAGGGCGCTGAGGCGGCGGCCGTGATCTCCATTCTCACCAAGGCCGACGCGAATCTGACCGAAGAGGAACGGAAGAGGATCCTTGAGATCATCGAGGAATCACGAAAGGACGGGCGTTGACATGAACGCGAGCTTGGGCAGTTGGTTGACCGGTGTCCCCTGGGCCGACACTCTCGGCCTCATGCTCGACTTGTCCATCAAAGCGGCGCTCGTTTGCGCAACGGCGGGGCTTACGACGCTCGCGTTGCGCGGCGTGTCGGCGAACGCGAGGAGCATGGTCTGGGTCTTTACCCTTGTCGTTCTCCTAGCGCTACCGCTCGCGGAGCTCGTTTCGCCCATCTGGAATGTTCCGGTCATCCCCGAAGTCGGCAGTTGGTTCGGCCGCGAGGTCTCGAGCGAAGGGCTCGTCGTTTCAGGAG
>JBGSIK010000507.1:0-2908 GCA_041742575.1 Candidatus Krumholzibacteriia bacterium | reverse complement strand
TCCCCGACGAAGGCGGTCCTTTCGAGCGGGACGCGGTGGCGCGCGGCCAGGTCTCGGAGCGCGATCGCCTTGCCGTGGAGGTCGTATGGCGTCGCGTCCCATCCAGTCAGGCGGCCTTCCTCGTCGAAGACAATCTTGTTGGTGAAAACGTCATCGAACGGGTGCCCGGGAAAAAGCGTTTCGATCACGATGTCGATGGTGCCGGAGATCACGGCGAGATGAAGACCCCGCGCCTTGAGCGCGCGCACGGTCTCGATCGCGCCATCATACAGCTCGAACTCGCGCACGGCCTCGACGATCTGGCTGCGCGTGGCCCCGGCCTCGATCCACCCGCCGACGTCGAGCCGCACCCAATCGGGATACGTGATCTCGCCGCGCTTGTACATCTCGAACCTCTCCACGTTCACGCGATCGTCGCCGGTGAAACGGAGGTTCAGGATTTCCCAGATGATCTTGTCACTGGGGTGCCGGATGAGGGTCCCGTCCACGTCGAAGCAGACGAGGTCGTAGGGGCGGATCGCGTCCTTTTTTCCCGGTGACCGCTTCTCTTCGCGGATTGCGGCCTTCTTCTGCCGGTCGGCGTTCATCGTCACATTGTATGCCATGAGGCACGCCGGCGCCATAGCGCGATTTTCGCTTGCCTCTCGCGCCGTTTGGAATAGAATCGGGGCAAAGCAATCCCCCGCCCTGCGGAACGCCCTTGCTACAACTTCCGAGCGGGACCAACTCTTTACGCGACCTCAGCATGAGCACGAATCCAACCGGCCCTGGAAAGCACGACCCCACGAAGTGGGTGGAAGAGCACGGCGACGCCCTCTTCCGCTTCGCGCTGCTGCGGGTGAAGGACACCACGGTCGCTGAGGACTTGGTTCAGGACACGTTTCTCTCGGCCTTGAAGGGGATCGAGGGCTTCAAGGGTGAGTCCTCTCTGCGGACATGGCTGGTCGGCATCTTGAAGCACAAGATCATCGATCACTTCCGCAGGGCCAAACCGGAAATTCTGGCCGCCGATCTCTCCGCCGGCGACGAGGCGTCGGAGTCCGATGAGATCGAGCGGGTGCACCGCCATCGGCAGCCGGTGGTGGAATGGCGCGGGGATCCGGATAAGCTAATGGAAAACAAGGAGTTCTGGCGCGCGTTCGTGGGCTGTCTGGACGGATTGCCGGAGAGTCACCGCCGGGCGTTCTCGCTCCGGGAAATTGACGGAGTTTCCGGTGAGGAAATCTGTAAGATCCTCAGCATCACCGCGACGAATCTCTGGGTTATTCTCCATCGGGCGCGGGTGAAGCTCCGGGATTGTTTGGAGACGAACTGGTTCAAATCGAAGTGAGCGCCCCTGATTATGCACCTAATCATGCCGTGTGAAGAAGCCGCCCGTTTGATCTCGGAGGAGAGGGATCATCCCCTTCCGTGGAGCCGGAAGGTAATCCTCCGCATACACCTCGTTTTCTGCGCGCATTGCCGCGCCTGTTGCCGGAAGCTCGCGATACTCGGCTGCATCGCCGCCAGGGCCGGCGAGACGGTACTCGCGCGTCTCCCTGTGGGCGCGGGGGATCGCGACGTCACGCTATCGAACGAAGCGCGCGAGCGCATCAAACACGCCCTCGATTGCGCCAACCCGCGCAAGTAGCTTTCACCCCCCTGCGTCACAAATCGGCCGACACCACCCACTCCTTCGCGTCACCGTCGTGCTCACAACCGAAGACCCAATTCGCCGAAAAACAGCAAGGATTCCAGGCCGCCGCCGAAGTACTGGCGGTAGCTCGCGGACGTGAAATAGCGGCCGAACGTATAGTGCGCGCCTCCCTCGGCGTAGAAGCTCTTCGTCCACCGCGTCCCGTGTTCGTACAGGTACCCGCCGGCCGTCGCGTCCACATGGAGCCCCTTGCCCGCGGGGAGCCGATACGAGAGCGCCGGGCGATGGCCATTGACGCCGCGGGTCTGAGCGAACGCGTACCGGGCCCACACGGAGTGACCCCTCCACGGAAGCTGCATTACCCGCGCCTGCAGGGAGAAATAGCGGTTGGTGCGATCGTTCTCCCGATAACGGATACCGGCCCGCCCGCCCAACGTGATGCCCCGCGGAAATCGCAGCATCAGGCCGCCGCCGAATCCCTCGTAGACGCCGTCGTCAAAAAGACTGTCGGGGGTGGACATCGTCTCGTACACGCGCACGTTCTTGCGAGAATCGTAGGTGAAATCCACGACAGCGTATCGGGAGGCCTCCGCCTCGGCGGAGAGGTAGAAGTTTGAAAAGGTCACGCCCTCGCCCGAAACGTCCCGGCGCCAATCACGATTGAGATCGAATTCGACGCTCTGAAAAATGGAGAAATGCCTCGCGAGCGACAGCGCGTTCTGCCAGTACACAAGCTCTCGGCTGACCGTCCCGGATACGTAGCTTCCGGCGAGCGCCGCGGAAGAGGCGAAACGCCATCCTGAAGGTACCCTGCTCTCGAACGCGAGGAATCCTCCCGCTTTTCCCCTGTCGCCGGCGAAACCGATGTCTTCCGGATCGGGCTCGAACCCACCCGCCGCGCCGACCCGCAGGTATTCATTGACTTTTACCGCGACGTAACCGCCGTCGATGTGGCCGGTGCCGATCATGTAGGGCGGGACCAGGCGACCCGCACCCCACTGCACCCCGGCATCCGACCGCTCGTATGCGAACGCGAACTCCGTCAAGCGGTGGTACCATTCGTCTTCATCGACCCCCGCACCGAGTGCCCGGTGGCGGTGGTACAGGCGGATCCGATCCCGGACGCGCAGATCGGCTCTGGTGCCGCCGATATTCTTGACCGCAATCCGCGCCACCAGGGCGGGCTGCACGGAGGAAACTCCCGAGCCGTTCCGATCCTCTTGCCACACGTTCTGCAGCTCGAGATACCCGATCACGATGTTCCTGGTCCGC
>JBGSIK010000506.1:0-3246 GCA_041742575.1 Candidatus Krumholzibacteriia bacterium | reverse complement strand
CACCCGCGCGGCTGCGCCATGCAGGAAAAAAGCGACCGGGCCAGTGTTCCGGCCCGGTCGCTTCGAATGCCCACGTATGTATGGGTGGTGTCCCAGCGTCTATCCCTGGAACATCTCCTCGACCTTGACGATCTTGATGTTCTCCGGCTTGATCGACAGCGGATACGTCGAGATTTTCACGTCCTCGTCGAGGATCGCCTGCGGCTTCTCCGAGGGGTACGTGATCGGACTCGGCTCGTTGTTGACCAGCACCCGCTGCAAGCCCTCCGCGTCCGGTGACACGAACACCACCTTCACATTCTGGTAGTTGAAGTGCTTCTTCAACGCCGCGTTCACGTCGTCGCGCGTGAGCCCGTCGAGCATACGCGCGTAGCGCTGCCAATGCCCGTCGCTGATCCCGTAGAAACGGTCATCGAGCGCGTAACCGAGCTTGAGCATGGTCGTGGGCGCGTAATGCAGGATGTAGCTCTTCAGGAACTTCCGTGTGAGATCGAAGTCCTCCTGTGACATCCCCTGGCTCACGAGCTTCTCGATCTCCCGCATGGCGGCGCGAAACGCGAACACGCGCGCCTCATTGGGAACCGGCCGGAGCCATACCTCGAAGATCTGCTGGCGACGCGCCACGTTGGCCGGCGGGAACTGACGCGCGTGCCCGCCCGGGAAGCGCTCTATGTAGGCGTAGTCTCCGTAGTTGAGCCCGCGCTTCTCGCGGATCACGTCGTAGAGGTGGGAGAAGCTGCTGCGATGCTCGCCGAGCCACGAAGTGGCGAGGGCGAGCGCGTAGAAATCCTTACTTCCCCGCTTGGCTTCGATCGGGAAACCTAAGCTGATCGCGGTCGAGGATGCGTCCTTCTCGACGATCTCGACCTGGATGCCGTCGATCGCGGCGGGCTTCGGAGCCGGCGGCGTCGTTGTGCTCCCCTTCGGCAGCACCGCGAACTCTTCCTTCACCCGCTTGGCAAATTCCCGAAGGTATCCGCCGCCGAGACCAATCACCGCATTGTCCCACGTGTAGTGCGTGCGGTAGAACTCCTTGACGTCATCCAGAGTAATGGCCTCGAGGCTCTGCACACGGCCATTCTCGCCGTGCTCGTAGGGCGTCCCCTCGAAAACGAACTCGTACAGCGCGGTTTTGCCCAGCTCCTCGTCCTGCGAGTAGCGGAGCGTGGTGCGGATGTAGTTCAAGTAGTCGGTCTTCACGCGGTCGAAATCCTCCTGCTTGAAGGCCGGTTCCATCAGCACTTCCTTGAAGAGCGCGTAGTAACCTTCCAGGTTATCCTTGTGCGTGCGCCCGCTGAAAACGGTCATCTCCTTGTCAACCTGATCGGAGACCTCGGACGCCATCGGGTAGAGGAGCTCGAGCACTTCCTCGTACGAATGCTTCTGCGTCGATCCCTCGGTAACTAGGGTCGCGGTAAGCGCCGCCAGCCCTTCCTTGCCTGCGGGGTCGTTTTGCGACCCCACGTTGAACAGGACGCGGAAAGAGACGGTGGGATCATCCGCGACGGGTAACAGCAGCATGTGTTCGTCTTCCAGTTTGCGCGCGCATCCCATGGCGAGCAACGCGCAAGCCACTATGACGGCGGCGATTTTCGTTATGACGAGTTCCTTCCTTCTCACGACTTGTCTCCCTTCAGGACGAGGACCGTGCGGCGGTCGTTCTCCAGGTAACGACTGGCAGCAGTGCGGATGTCTTCAGTGGTCACCAGCGTGATCGTTTCGTAGAGGCGGTCGACAGCCTCGATCCCGCCGGTGAGCGCCACGAAATAGGCCAGGCTGCCGGCCACATCGTCCGGCGTGTCCAACCCCATCAGGAACCCGTATCGGGTTCTCTTCTTGATGTTGTCCAGATCCGTCTCCGACACCAGATCCGCCTGGAACCTCTCCACCGTCTTGCCGATTGCTTCCAGCACGTACGGGATGTCCTCTTCCTTTTTCACGCGGCTGTAGATGTCGTACAGCTTGGGATCGCGGCTGAAGCTGAAATCTCCCCGGATCCACTGCACCTTCTGCTCCCGTATGACGAGCTGCTTGTAGATATCGCTGTTCTCACCGAAGGCCAGGTCGCCGAGCAGATACGCCGACGCCATCATCCTGTCGTCGGGATTGAAGGCGTCGCCTTTGTATCCCACCCACACCAACGGGAGCGTGCGGCCCTTGTACGCGACGTTCACCGACCGCTCCTTGGCCTGCACCGGCTCCTTCTCGATCTGCGGGGGCACGTAACCCTTCGCCCACCCGCTGTAGTACTTGTTGATGAGGGATTTGACCGCCGCGACGTCGAAATCGCCCGCCAGAACGAGCACGCAGTTCTCCGGCCGGTAGTAGCGGTTGAAGAACGAGATGCTGTACTCGTACATGTTGGGCATGTTCGCGATGTCGCGCTCGAATCCCATGGTGGTGTGCTTGTAGGTGTGCTTGTCGAACGCGGTCTCCATCATCTTTTCGTTGGCGATGCTGAACGGATTGGCGAGGTTTTTCCGATACTCGCCGTAGACCGCGCCCGCCTCGGTGCGGAACGGAGTCTCCTCGTAGGAAAGGTTCTGGAAGCGGTCGCTCTCCAGATCCATCGCGGTTTCCAGATGGGCGGTCGGTATCACCATGGTGTAACAGGTGTAGTCGTCCGTGGTGTAGGCATTGGCGTCCGCGCCCATCTCGCTCACCACACGGTTGTATTCCTCGGACGGATATTTCTTGGTGCCGCGGAACATCATGTGCTCGAAGAAGTGCGCGAAGCCGCTCCGTCCGGGTTCCCACTCGTCGCGGCTCCCGGTGCGCACCACGGTGTAGTACGCCACCAGGCCGCTTCCCTTGAACGGGATCAGGATGGTTTTGAAGCCGTTGTCGAGCACGTAGTTTTCGTACGGGTATGGAAAGAAGCGTTGCCCTCCCGGCTGGTCCGCCGACAAGATGCCGGCGACAAGCACGAGCAACACCGCCAACAATACGATGCGCATGAATCGACTCCTCCTGTGGAATGGGCGGGTGGTTACGCCGCGGCCCAGCTCGGTCGAGGCCGTTCGTGGTCGAATCGCCGCGGGCCCGGTGGTTTACTTCTCGGGACTGGTCGGGTGAGTGTAGCACGTTTCCCTGTCGCTCCCCACCAGAAAAAGACGCGTCAGATAGTTTCCGCGCGGGTCCTGTCGCCGATCACCCCACGCGTGCTCGCTAACGCTCCGCTCGCTTTGGGGGCCCCATCGGCGCCACCCGCGCGGAAACTCGAGTGGGCGGCTGGGGACATGGAGT
>JBGSIK010000505.1:0-11941 GCA_041742575.1 Candidatus Krumholzibacteriia bacterium | reverse complement strand
GCCGCAGGCGGGGCAGGTGGAAGCACGGGCAAACCGATGGTGGTTTCCAGCAGTGCCAATGTCGTCTGGACCGACTGCGTTTTGGAGATTGCCTTTGCCGCCGGCTTCTTGGGTCGGGGCTTCGGCTTGGTTTTCGCGCCGCCTTTTGCGGCGGCTTTGGGCTTCGGCTTCGGTTTTGCGCCGGCTTTCTTCTTGGCGCCGGCTGCGCCGGCTTTCTTCGCGCGCGTCGGTGCTTTGCTCACCTTTCTCGGGCGGGCTTTGGTCTTCGACTTCTTCGGTTTGCTGGTCGCTTTCTTGCGCCCGCCGGTTGCTCTTTTACCCTTGGCCTTGGTGCGGCCCGCTCCCTTTTTCCCGGTTCGGGATTTACGCTTCGAAGCCATAACATCTATCCTTTCCGTCTAGAGTTGAAGACCTTCTTGATCCTGGCGACGGTCATGGTGTTGATCACGTCGTCCGGGGTGAGCCACCCCTTGCGCGCGATGCCGACGCCGTACCGGAAGTCCTCGATGCCGCTGGTGTGATGCGCGTCCGGATTGACGGCGAAGAGCGCGCCCTTCTCCTTCGCGAACTTGATGTATCGCCAGTCGAGGTCGAGGCGGTAGGGGTTGGCGTTGATCTCTATCACGACGCCGTTTTTCGCCGCCGCTTCGATGACCGCCTCGAGATCGACATTGTATCCCTCACGCGACAACAGGAGCCGCCCCGTCGGGTGCCCCAGCATGGTCGTATGGGGGTTCTCGATCGCCTTGACGATTCGCTCCGTCTGCTCGACTTCGCTGAGGCTGAAGTTGCTGTGCACTGAAGCCACGACGTAGTCGAACGTCTCCAGCACATCGTCCGGGTAGTCGAGCGCGCCCCCCACGAGGATGTCCGATTCGATCCCGAAGAACACGGTGAAATTCTCGAACTTCTCGTTGAGGGCCGCAACCGCTTTCCGCTGCGCGGCGACGCGCTCTACCGTAAGGCCTCCCGCATAGCCCGCGCTCTTGCTGTGCTCGGCCACGCCGAAGAAACGGTGGCCCAGCGCGCGCGTCGCCTCGACCATCTCTTCGAGAGTGGACCGTCCGTCGCTCCAGTCGGTATGGCAATGGAACACGCCGTGGATGTCGGATTCCTCGACCAGGTGCGGCAACGCGTGCTTCTCGGCGGCCTCGATCTCGCCCGTGTTCTCCCGGAGCTCAGGCGGGATGTACTCGAGCCCCAGCTTGTCGAACAATTCGGCCTCGTCCCGGCACGGGGTCGCCTTCTTCCCCTTGTAAAGGCCGTACTCGTTCAGCCGGTACCCGAGCCTTTTCGCGCGGCCGCGGACGGCGGTGTTGTGGTCCTTGCTGCCGGTGAAATAATGGGACGCGAACGCGAACTCGTGGTCCCTCACCACACGGAGATCGACGTTGATGCCGGGGCCGTAAATGATGCTGGATTTCGTGGGGCCGTGCGCGACCACGGAGCGAATGCGAGGCAGCGTGGTGAACGCCTCCATGATGGCGTCGCTCTTCCGGGCCGTGGCGAGGATGTCGATGTCGCCGATTGTTTCTTTGCGCCTTCGCAGGCTGCCGGCGACAAGGATCCGTTTCACGTCCGGGTGGCTGCCGATGGCTTTCAAGATCTCGTTCGCCTGCGCCTCGGCGGTGCTGTAGAGGTGACGGGCCTGGTAGCGGCGGAGGTTTTCGATTCCCGCGAGGATCTTCTCCTGCGTTTTCTCGCCGAAGCCCGGGAGGCGCGAGATCGCATTGTTCTTCGCGGCCTGCTCGAGGGCGTCGACGGAATCGATGCCGAGTTGGTCGTAGACCGCCTTCGCTTTTTTGGGCCCGAAGCCGGGAATTCGAAGCATCTCGAGAAGTCCGGCCGGTATCTTCGCGCGCGTCTCCTCGTACTCCGGAAACGTTCCGGTCGCGAGCGCGCTCTCGATGTCGGCGAAAATCGACTTGCCGATCCCGCGCACTTCGAGCAGCTCCCGCGATTCCACCAGCGCGCGCAGGTCGCCGGGGAGGCCCTCGATGGCGCGTGCCGCGTTGGCGAAAGCCCGGCACTTGAACGGATTCGCCCCCATGAGCTCCAACATTTCCGAGAGCTCGTCGAACATCCGGGCGATCTCTTCCTTGCCCACCGTTCGCGGGGAAGGGGGCGTGTCTTTTTTACGGGGCATGGGGCCGATTGGCCTTTACGCGTTGGCGGCGTCCTCGGATATCCGGAAGAACGCCTTCTCCTTTGCCAGTAGCTTGTCGAAATCCACGTCGCCGGCGTCGATCTCAGGCGCCTTTGCGAACTCGAACGCTTCCTGCGACCAGTCGGGAACATCGAAGATGCTGGGACTGCCGATCGGCGGGCGAATCGCGTCGAATGAAACCCCGGCCGGGATGTCATACTCCGCCGCTATTTTCGCCGCCTTCCGCATCTGGGCGAGACTGGCCATGACCACGACGCGTTCGACGTCGCCGTAGGTTTCGCAAACCGCGCGCATGGGAGTGGCAATCACGCCGTTCACGCCGTAACTGCCGTCCCTCGTGCACACGTAGAGCTCATCGCTCACCGCGCCGAACACGTCTTCCCAAAAAACCTCGCTCTTGTTCTCGAATCCCAAGATACAGATCGTGTACGCGCCCCGTTCCCGATAGGTCCGAGCGCGGCCAAACAGCGAAGCCACGCCCAGATCCTCCGCGGCCAGGATCACCTTACCGACATCGGGGAATATGCACGGCGCGCCCAGGGGACCGCGAACCTCGAACACCTCGTCGCCCTCGACGAGCATCGACAACTGGACGCTGGGGAGGTCCTGGGCCCGGTGAACGACGCTCACCGTACCGAGATTGCGGTCGCAATCGACCACCGGCAACGTGAGCGCGGAATGATCCGGGTTCACGCGGACGTCGACGTAGTGACCCGGCCGGGCGCGTTCGGCGATCGCCGGAGCCCCGATGTCCATCCGGAAGACGTGGTCGGTGAGGTTGTGCTTGCGTGTGATCTTGAACATGAGCTGTTGCGCCTCCTCGCGAAGAAGCGACCTGAAATCCACATCGCGACTGATTTCGGCGCCAGTATATGCACGGGAGCGTAAATGTGGCAAGCAACGATACGGCCCGTTTCGCCCTCGCGGCAGACGGGTGCAATCCGCTGGAAGGGCGGGAGTTACGCCCCTGGCCCGGCGGCTAAAATCGTTGACAGTCAACGACTTTCATCGTATGGTGAAGGGCGGGGGCGGATGGAGGCGGCCGGGAATAACCTCGGGAGGGAACAGCATGAAACGACTCGACACGAGAGGAATCATGGAAAAAGCGCAACTCGATTGGAACAAGCTCCCATTCGATTACATCAAGACCGACGGTCACCTCGAGTACACGTTCAAGGACGGAAAGTGGGATGACGGTGTGGTGACGCGGGAAGACCAGATGACCATGCACATCGCGGCCACGTGTCTGCACTACGGTCAACAGGCGTTCGAGGGACTCAAGGTGTTCGAGGCCAAGGACGGACGCGTTCTCTGTTTCCGCCCGGACGAGAACGCCCGGCGGATGGTGCGCACGGCCAAGAAGATCCTCATGGAGCCGTTTCCGGAGGAGAAGTTCATCGAGGCGATAGACAAGGTGACCCGGCTCAACAAGCGCTTCGTTCCGCCGTACGGCAGCGGGGCGAGCCTGTACGTCCGGCCGCTCCTGATCGGCATGACCGGCACCGTGGGAGTCAAACCAGCGAAGGAGTACAAGTGGCTCGTGTTCGTCACTCCCGTCGGCCCGTATTTCAAGAACGGCCTGCAGCCGATCAGGCTCATGGTCGAAGAGGTGGTTGACCGCGCCGCGCCCAACGGTGTGGGGGACGTGAAGGTGGGCGGGAACTACGCCGCCGGTATCCGCGCTTCTTACGGTGCGAAGAGCAAGGGCTTCGACGAGGCGCTTTACCTCGACGCGAGGCACAAGAAGTTCATCGACGAATCCGGCGCTACCAACTTCTTCGGCGTCACCAAGGACGGCCGCTACGTCACGCCGGGGTCGTACACGATCCTCCCGAGCATCACCAACATGAGCTTGAAGACGATCGCGAAAGACCTCGGGATCCCGGTGGAAGCGCGCGACATTCCCGTGGAAGAGCTGCGCGAGTTCGTCGAAGCGGGTTGCTGCGGGACGGCGGCCATCATCACGCCGGTCAAGAGCATCTCCTGGCGGAACGAGGTCATCCAGTATCTCGCGGACGGTGAGGTGTGCGGGCCGATCACCAAGAAGCTGTACGACTACCTCACCGGGATCCAGCACGGCGAGATCGAGGACAAGTACGGCTGGACGCGCGAAATCGACGTGGACTAATCGCGGTCCGTCGAATCCGTCTCTCTCGCTCTCATCCGGTCTTCTGTCGGGCGACACGGCAAAGCCGTTTCCCAATCCATTCCCGTTTCTAGTCCAGTGTAGACAACGCGGGCTTCATGCCGCGGTGGGGTTCCTCAGGCGTGCGAGGAAGCGGAGTTGGGTGCGAGCGGTGGTGCGCCCGGCGGCCGCTTTTCGAACGGCGGTTTTAGGTACGTGTCGGGATTGCGAAGATGCCGCAGTGCCCGCAACAACCGCCGGAACACAAACAGGTGCCGGTGCGAAGCCAGGCGGAACGCGGTCTTCAGCGCCGCAAGACCGCCCAGATCCCAGCGCGCCGTCCGATCGTAAAGCCGCGCGAATCGTTCGTAGAAGCGCTCGATGGGCAGCCGTGTCGGCAGCACGGCGTGCACGGTGTCGAACATCAGGTAATTGTCCTCGACGATCCGGTCCTTGATCGCCCGGTAATAATCGGTGCCCGGAAACGGCGTGAGCACCGTGAATGACGGCTGCTCCAGCTCCAGCGCCTCGATGTACGCCTCCAGCCGGTCGAAGTCCGATTCATCCCAGTCCGGGTCGATGATGAACGCCGCGTAGGGGCGGATACCGATTTCCCTCAAGGTCCGGATCGCGAGCGTGTTCGTTTCCCTGTTCGTTCGCTTGCGGACGGCCTCCAGCTCGTAATCGTCCACCTTCTCCACGCCGAGGAACACCGAGTCGAGGCCCACTGATCTCCACAGTTCGAAGAGGTCGCGGTTCTTCACCACGAGGTCGCACCGCGTCTCGAGAGTTATCAGGCGGTAGAACCGCTCGGCTTTGAGCGCCCGTCCCAGCGTCTCGTACGTGGGGCTGTGGAGGAAGGCGATGTCATCGGTGATGAAGATGTTCGGTTCCGTGATCGACGTGAAGTCCCGGAGAATGGTCTCCGGGCTCCGCATCCGGCAGCGCCGCTGGAAGAAGATCCACACACTGCAGAAGTTGCAGTCGTAGGGACACCCGCGGGCCGTTTCCGCGCACGCGGAAGGCGCCTTGGAACCCTGGTGATACTTGCCCCGGTAACGCGCGGTGAGGTGCCGCGCAGGCAGCGGAAGCGAGTCCAGATCGGCCGTGAGCGGACGTGCAATAGCCCCCGTGCGGACGTTCGCCGGTGTGACCACGCCCGGGACGTCCTCTAAGCGCCTGTGGTCCCCGAAGGCGGCCAGGAGTTCGGCGGCGCTGACTTCACCTTCGCCGTGAACGAGCGCGTCGAACGGCGACTGGTCGAAGATGAGATCATGCGGGCAAAGAGTGGCGTGATGCCCGCCGGTGAAAATCTTCACTCCCGGCATGAGAGTCCGCACAAACGACCCCACGTGTAGCGCCGGGTAGACGTCGGTCATGAATTGACATGCCACACCGACCGCGTCCGGCCCGAGGGATTCGCAGCGCGATTGCAACTGCGACCAACCGTCGAGCCGCATATCGACGATATCGACGTCGTGCCCCGCTTCGAGAAGCGCCGCGCCCACGCATTCGAGTCCCAGCGGCTCAACGCGCAACACGTTTGTGAAACCGAAATCCGTGCCCTGGGGCGGTTGGATCAGAAGGACTTTCACGGACCGCACCTCCGGCCGGGGAGGCCTGCGAAAACCCATGCCCGGCCGTGAAACCAGCAAGCGCCGATCCTGGCCATGGGGGCATTTGTGTTCAGTGGATCGGCGGGAGGCGATTCGCGGAAGGTCCAGTTGCTCTGGATGCGGAGGCGAATCTTGATTCGCCACGGATTATAGCACTCGGCCCCGCGTTTTGAAAAGGGAAAGCAATATGCGACTGGACTCGCGTCCGGGGCCCGGGGAGATTGCGAACTGGGGCTGTTGACTCTTATAATGTCCCGGAAAAGAACCAAATGGAAGCCGAGAAGAAGCAAATCACGCTCACTTACGAGGTCGACTCCTACCGCTCGGGCTGGACGATCGTCCGGATGCTCGCCCATCGTTTCAAGTACCACACCGAAGAGGGATGGGAGCGCCGCGTGCGCGACGGTTGGGTGATGGTGAACGGCGTCGTGGTCGCGCCGGGCCACTGCGTCCACAAAGGCGACGAGGTGCGCTACACCATCCTGCACGCCGAGCCCGCCGTGGACGACTCGTACCAGGTGCTTTTCGAAGACGACTGGCTCCTCGCGGTGTCGAAGTCGGGCAACATCCCCGTACACGCGTGCGGCGTCTACATCACGCACACGTTGATCGCGCGCCTCACGGCGGACTTTGGCCGGAAGCTCAATCTCGCGCACCGCCTCGACCGCGAGACCTCGGGCGTGGTCGTTCTCTGCAAGGACGTCGAATCAAACCGCCGTATGGCGCGCATGTTCGCCGAGGGTCGTGTGGAGAAGTCCTATTTGGTGGCCGTCACCGGCGAGGTCGCGGAGGATCGTTTCGAGATCGACGCCCCCATCGGCAAGATGGACCAGCGGGACGAGTTCCCGAAGGAGTACGCGCAGGGAAAGGCGCGGAACATGGCCACGTACCTGCCGAAGCGCCGCGTGGATTTCGAGAACGGAAAACCGGCGAAAACCTGCTTCGAAGTGCTGCGACGGGATGAGGGATTCACGTCGCTCCGCGCGGTGCCGGTCACGGGGCGCACCAACCAGGTCCGCGTCCACCTCGCCCACGTGGGGCATCCGGTCGTGGGAGACAAAACTTTCGCGCTCTCAGGCGATCTCCGCGACGAGATCCTTCGCGAGGGACTCACGGAACGCGTGCGCGCGGCACTCGTCCTCGACCGCCACGCTCTTCACTGCGAGCGTATCCGCTTCGATCACCCGATGACGGGGGAGAATATCGTCATCGAGGCGCCGATCCCGCCGGACATGGCGCGGTTCTTCGCGTAGTCGCCGGCCGGCGACCTCTCGCGACGACTATTTCCCGCCGCCTCGATAGCGGTCCTCCGGAGACTCTCACCGCACCAGATCGAAGGAGATGAAGTCCGCGTGGTGGAAGATGATCGCTTCCGGGCTCCGCTTCACGTGATCGCCTTCTTTCGAATGCACGGCGACGACGTGCATCACCTCGTACGGTAATCCGGCTTTGAAGCACAGGCCGACACCCGTGAAGGGATGGCGGAGCATGTCGCCCTTGTGGCCCTTCTTGACGGTGCCGTCGGGCTTCTTTTCGTACTCGATCATCTTGCCGATGTCGGCCAGGAGCGCCCCGGCGATCAAGGTGTCCTTGTCGAGCTTCACCCGCTTGCCGTACATGTTCTTGATCACGTTGGCGGCGGCGTTGCACATCTGGCAAACGGCGCGGACGTGCTCGAGGAACTTGACCTCGACATTGTCGGCGAGCAGCGTGAACGGGATCTGCATCATCTCTTTCACCGTGAACCCGCCCGTGGACAAAGCCTCCTCCCACACCCCAACGGCCCTCATGCGGAGCGTCTTGTCCTCGATGAGCTCGAACTCCGGCACGGCGGCAAGAATGTCTTCTCTGAGACTCATGTCAAAAAACTCCTCGTGGATGTTCACTGCACCGGCAGTGGAGTGACGGTCAGTACGATGTCGGCCTCGCCCAGCGACAGCAGCAGTTCCTGCCCGGCCTCGGCGAGGCCGGTACGAACGTACCCCATGAGCAAGGGCGATTGCAACTTCGGAGAAAAGACCGCGGAGGTCACTCGACCGGACGGCTTCCCGCCATTGCCGGCTGCCCGGAGTGGGGCATTCGCGGGCACCACCGCGGAGAGGTCCAGCGCACGCAGGGCCCTTTCGGCCTGCTCCCGGTCGGACGGGAGCGTGTGCGCGGACTCAACGGAGAAAAAGGCCGGCGTGCGCACGGGAAAAGAGCCTCCGGCCGGAGCAAGCCCCACCAGCAACCAGTTGGGGTGGCCGCGATGGTGCATGCGCGCGAGCGGTTCCTGGCCGAGAAAGCAGCCTTTCTCGAAGCTCACCAGGTGTTCGAGGCGGCACTCCGCGGGGAAATTGTCGGACACGTCGGCCCCAAACCACGGAAGGCCCGCCTCGACGCGCCGCATGTTCCAGGCGGCCCGGCCCACGAGCGCCATGTCCTCGGCGCGTCCCGATTGAATGAGGTAGTCGCGCATGCGCCGGGCCCCCTCGGCGGCGACGATCACCTGCAGGCCCTTCTCTCCGGTCACCTGGTTATTGAGAATCGCCACGGGCGTGCCCTGGTAGTCGGCGTCGATGAATCGCAGGCGCTCGGATGGGATGGGTTCCCCCGGAAACACGCGCCGCACCACCTCGCGGGCCTTCGGTCCCTCGACCGACAGTACAGCAAACCGTCCCGAGGCGTCGTCTACGATGACGTCGTCCGCGACGATGTGGGTATCGATCGCATCGGCCACGGCGTGGACGTCCCCCTGCGACATCAGCACCAAAAGCTCATCGCCGCGACGGAGCACCAACAACTCGGCGACGAGCTTCCCCTTGACGGTCGTGAGCGCGCAGTGCGAAGCCTCGCCGATTTCGAGCGAAGCGATGCCGTGGGTAACGAGCGAATGGAGGAACCGGACGCGGTCACTACCGGCAATCCGCAGAACACCCCAGTGGCACAGATCGATCAATCCCGCCGTCGTGGTGAGGGCGCGGTACTCTGCGAGCGGGTGCCCGAACGCCTCGGGATAGGGCACACCGAAACGGTCCCCGAGAAAAACCCCGTTTTCTTTATAGATATCAGCGAACATGCGGGCGGGAAATTACACGTCGGCAAGTGTTATCGAATCGAAAAACTCCGCGAACTTCCGTTCGAGATCGACGAGCCCGTTCCGCACCGTGCAGCTCTCCTCGACCGAGCAGTTACCGTCGAAGCTCGTGCACAAGACCATATGGACGGGCCCCTCGATCGATTCGAAAATCTCCGTGAGCGTAATTTTCGTCGGATCGCGCACCAGTCGATACCCGCCTCCGCTCCCCTTCTGGGCCTCAATGATCCCGCTCTGGGACAGACTCTGGAGGATCTTGGCCAAGAGGTTGGGTGGTAAGTTGAAACGCTCAGCCACCTCCCGAGCGTTCACAAGCCCATCCCCCTGCCGGCTCGCCATGTGCTTGAGCGCGATCAGCCCGTAGTCGGTTTTCATCGAGATCCGCATCATCAGCAATCACCGTCAATCCGGTTGGTCCGTTCCGTGGCCCCCACCCGCGGCTCCCCGGGAGCAAGGGAAGTATAATGCGATCCTTGCATTGCCGCAATAGCAGCGGGCGCCCGGAGGGCGGCCCCGCGCGACCCTGTCCTCCGAAACAGCGGCCGGCCCGGCCCCGAGGCCGGTGGACGAGAGTCCCGATTTCATATATCATTGCCGCGACCGGCCAGGGCGGGTGAGTGTCGCCGCGAAGGGTCGGACGGAGAAGATATGCCTGAGACCGACGCAAAGAAACCGCTCGATTTCATACGCGAGATCGTAGAGGAGGACCTCCGCACCGGCAAGTACGGAGGCCGCGTGATGACGCGGTTTCCCCCCGAGCCGAACGGATACCTTCACATCGGCCACGCGAAATCGATCTGTTTGAACTTCGGCATCGCCGCGCGCTACGGGGGCAAGACCAATCTGCGTTTCGACGACACCAATCCGGAAACGGAGAACGTGGAGTACGTCGATGCGATCAAGCGGGACATCAAATGGCTCGGTTTCGACTGGGACGACCGCGAGTACTACGCCTCGGACTATTACGACGACTTTTATCGATTCGCGGTGGAGCTGGTGAAAAGGGGCAAGGCGTACGTGTGCGACTTGTCCGATGAGCAGACCCGGGAATACCGCGGGACGGTGATGCGGCCGGGCGAAGCGAGTCCGTACCGGAACCGGTCCATCGATGAAAACCTCGACCTTCTGGAGCGGATGCGCGCCGGGGAGTTCCCGGACGGGAGCCGGACCCTGCGGGCGAAGATCGACATGGCGAGCGCCAACATGAAGATGCGCGACCCGTTGATCTACCGCATCCGCCACGAGCGCCATTACCGAACGGGCGACGAGTGGTGCCTCTATCCGATGTACGATTTCGCGCATTGCTTGTCCGACTCGCTGGAAGGCATCACCCACTCCATCTGCACGCTCGAATTCGAGAACAACCGCGAGCTCTACGACTGGTTCCTCGATGAGCTGGAGGTGTACCACTCGCAGCAGATCGAATTCGCCCGCCTCAACCTGAGCTATACCGTGATGAGCAAGCGGATCCTCTTGAAGCTCGTTGAAGGCGGCTACGTGAGCGGGTGGGACGATCCCAGGATACCGACGCTCTCGGGGCTCCGCCGCCGCGGGTATCCGCCGGAAGCCATACGCAATTTCGCGGACGTGATCGGGGTGGCCAAGGCCAACAGCACCGTCGACATATCTCTTCTCGAGCATACGGTCCGTGAGTACTTGAACCGGGTCGCCCCACGCGTGATGGCCGTCCTGAGGCCGCTCAAGGTGGTAATCGAGAACTACCCCGAAGGGCAAGTGGAAGAATTGGAGGCGGTCAATAACCCGGAGGACCCGTCCGCGGGCACGCGGAAAGTGCCGTTCTCGCGGGAGATATTCGTGGAACAGACCGACTTCCGCGAAGATCCGCCCCGGAAGTACTATCGCCTGGCGCCGGGCCGGGAAGTCCGGCTCCGGTACGGCTATCTGATCACCTGCCGGGACGTGGTGAAGAACAAGAACGGCGAAGTGGTGGAGCTCCGGTGCACGTACGATCCCGAGACGCGCGACGGGCATGCCCCCGACGGTCGTGTGGTCCGGGGAACCATCCACTGGGTGTCGGTGCCGCATGCGATCGATGCCGGAGTGCGGCTCTACGATCATCTGTTCACCAAGGCGGACCCGATGGAGGTGGAAGAGGGGAAGGACTTCACCAGCAACCTGAACCCGGCTTCGCTCGAGGTGCTCACGAGCTGCAAGCTCGAGCCCGGTCTGGCTGCGGCGGAAGCGGAGAGCCGTTTTCAATTCGAACGCCATGGGTACTTCTGTGTGGACCGCGTGGACTCGAAACCCGGCCGGCCGGTGTTCAACCGCACGGTGACGCTGCGGGACACGTGGGCCAAAATCGAGAAAAAGATGGAGGAGCAGGGAGGATGATCGGCCGATGAAGGGACCCGAGAACTCAGCGGCGAAGACGCACACCGAGCGGCTGTCGTGGGACGACTATTTCCTCCAGGTGGCGGACACGATCTCGAAACGCGCCACCTGCGACCGCGGGCAGAGCGGATGCGTGATCGCGATTCACAATCAGATTCTGGCGGCGGGTTACGTGGGGTCGCCGCCGGGTTTTCCGCATTGTGACGACGTGGGTCATCAGATGAAGAAGGTGAATCACGAGGACGGCTCGGTGACAGAGCATTGCGTGCGGACGATACATGCCGAGCAGAACGCGATCTGCCAGGCGGCCAAACGCGGCGTGTCGATACAGGGCGCCACGTTGTACACGCGCATGACGCCGTGCCGCGTGTGCGCGATGCTCATCATCAGCTGCGGGATCGAGCGCGTGGTGTGCGAGCGCCGCTATCACGCGGGACGCGAATCCGAGGAGATTTTCCGCACGGCGGGCGTGGAGATCGAATTCAAGCACGACGAGGTGCAAGATTACTAGGGGCCCATCGGGCAGCGGTCGGCCGGCCACCTACACAGGGTCGGTCGGGCACGGCTCTTCAGTAGCAGCGCGCGGGTCCTGTCGCCGATCACCC
>JBGSIK010000504.1:0-3338 GCA_041742575.1 Candidatus Krumholzibacteriia bacterium | reverse complement strand
GACGACTACGCGATGATGCGGGAAGTGCTCGAACGCCGTTTGTCGAGGGGGATCAAAGACGGCGACCTGCCCGATCTCGTACTGGTCGACGGCGGCCGCGGGCAACTCAACGTCGCCCTGGACGTCGTCGACCGCCTGGGTGTGGAGGGTGTCGACGCCGTCGGCATCGCCAAGGTCCGGGAGCCGGAGAGCGGGAGGCGGGTCCGGGGGAAGGAGCGGATCTACCTGCCCGGCTTGCCGGAGCCCCTCTTTCTCGAGGACAACTCGACCGCGCTCCATCTGCTGGAGAGAATCCGTGACGAAGCGCACCGTTTCGCGGTCACGCGTCACAAGCGGCTGCGGGGGAAAAAGCTCGAAGAATCGGCCCTCGACCATGTGCCCGGAATCGGACCGGTCCTGAAGCGGCGGTTGCTGCAGGAATTCGGGAGCGTGGCGAGGATCCGAAAAACCCCGGTGGAAGCACTGTCGTCCGTCCGCGGGGTCTCACCCCGCCTGGCCCAGGCCCTAATAGACGCCCTGTCATGAGGTTTGCGACCGGGCCCGGACGGGCGGCGCGACCGCTTGACATCATACCGGCCAAGTCTTATGATCCCTACGTATTGGAATAGCTCCCTCGCGAGGACGCGGAGGGCATGCCTTCCGATCCGTTTCTTCCCCACCAGAGATTGCCAGTTGGAGCCCGTGCATGGCCCGTCGTGCCAACCAGGAGGTTTGAGTTGAACGCCATCGGACGATTGATCGGTTCCATCCTGCTCCTGTCTCTGCTGATCGCCATCGCGTGCGACGAGGACGGCAACCCGCAAGCTCCGCCGCTTGGTCCGCAGATAAAAACCGTCTACTCCCTTTCGAAGAACCCGAATCCGAGCCAGAATCCCAATCTCGGCCTCCAGAGCAACGACGTGTTCGACATCATGATTGCCTCCAGCGGCAGAACGTGGGTAAGCAATCAGGGCGGGGTCTCGCGCTTCAATGGCACCGCGGGCGACGGTGCTTTCGACCGCAGCAACGGTTTACCGAATCCGAAGAGCCGCGCGATGTTGGAGTACGGCGGCATAATCTGGGTCGCCACCGCGGGTGGGGGCGTTGGCCGGTATGATCTTGCCAACGGCACCTGGAGCACTCTCGACTCTGACAGCGGGCTGGTCAGCGACAATGTGTCCGACATCGCCGTCGATGCGAGGAACAACCGTCTGTACTTCGGCACAGATGCCGGGGTGAGCATATACCGGAACGACAACTCGATCGCGATGCGGCTTCGTTGGTCCAAGTTCACCCGAACGGAGGGGCTCCTGGACGATCTGGTCTCCGCGATCACCATCAACGAGACGCCGCGGGGCTGGGAGTTCTGGTACGGGCCCAAAGTGGAGTACCAGATACTGCCGCCGGACAGGATGGAGTTGCACGGGATAACGACGGTACGGGAGGGACTGGCGCAACCCATCCGCTACACGACGGTCAACTCAGGGCTGCTGGAGTCGAACGTCAATGACATCTACTACGACTCCACGGCCACGGCGGACAGGTACTGGGTCGCCTTCGCCACCAAGGGGCTGGCCGAGGTGGACGTGAGCGGGAGCGCGTGGGTGTACTACACGACGGAAGATGGGTTGCCGAGCGACGTGATCTACTCCATCACCAAGGTCGGCGACGTCATCTGGGTGGGAACTCAGAACGGTGTGGCCCGGCAGCTCCCGGACGGCGGTTTCCGCGGGTACGGCAAGTCGGGCGGTTTGCAGGCGGACCGCGTCCGGAAGGTCTATTCCGACCGGGCGGACCGTTTGTGGCTCGGGTTCATCGATGGCGGCGCCGCGCTGGTCAGTCCGGCATCGGCCGAGTGACAGGCCCTTCTCAATCGATTTCCAGGAACTTCGGGAAGCGCGTGAGATTGCGGATCCCGCGCCGTGTCACCATTACGGTGTCCTCGATACGTATCCCGCCGGTTGGGTGGTAATACAGCCCGGGTTCCACCGTCACCACCATTCCTTCCGCCAACACGAGATCGTTGATCGCGATCCGCGGCGGTTCGTGGAGGTCCAAACCCACTCCGTGACCGGTCGCGTGGAAGAAACCCTGCATGCGGCCGCCCATTCGTCCCGTCTCGAAGCCGCGTCCGGCGAAGAAATCGAGGATCGCACGGTGGATCGGCGCCGTGCCGGCGCCGTGTCGCAGCATGCGGAGACCGAGCCGCTGCCCGGCGAGCACGGCATCGTACATGTCCTTCACTCGACGAGGGGCCTTACCCTTGACCAGCGTGCGCGTGATGTCCGCGTAGTAACCGGTTCGCGTCGAGCGCGGGAAGATGTCGAGAATGACCGGTTGGTGCGCCCGGATGGGGCCGGATCCCGCTTGATGCGGATCGCACCCCTGCGCGCCGTGGGCGACGATCGTGTGCGTGGCGATGCATCCGCATGCGAAGACCGTCGCCTCGATCACCTCGCGGAGCGCCTCCGCGGTGAGACGCCGGTTGCGATGGACGACCCACCCGTTGCGGATCACGCTCTTGCGCAACACATCGACCGCCGCCTGCAAGCCCTTCTCAGCGGCGCGCATGGTGCCGCGAATCGCTGCGGCCTCCGTGGGGGTCTTGTGCAACCGCTCGGGAAAAAACGGATCGCGGACGACTCTCACGGCGATGCCTCGGTCGCGCAGTCTATCGGTCACACCGGACGGGAAGCTCTCCGGAACAATCACGCTGCGAATGCGGAGATCGCGCAGCACCACCGCCATCACGTCGGCCGGATGCAGGCGCTTGCCGTAACGCGTTTCGGCCGCCCGCGTGTAGTGCGACAGGGAAAGCACCCGGTCCGCGTTGGACGTACAGCGGGCGCGGTCGATCTCGAGATCGCTCATCACGTATATGCGTTTGCCCTTGTTGGTTCGTATGAAGATGAAGGGGTCCGGGCAGAAGAAACGCGTAGCGTAGAGGACATTGGCGTCCGCCTCGCTGGGCGCGTACAGAAGCACATTCCTGTGACCGGCTCTGGTTCTGGTTCTCACCGGCGCAACCTCCGTGAAGGTGGTCCGTTCGTCGCTGGTCGCTGCCGCGCCGGCGCCGCCCGCCGCCGCAGCCGAAGGCATTTTCGCAGGAGGACGGGCGGCTGTAAAGCCGCCACGGGGGACCGGAAGCGGCGACGAATGGCTTGAAAACCGGCGGTGTCCGTCGTATGGTCTGCTTCTTCGCCCGCGGGGAAACGCCGGGCAACAGAGACGGAAGGTAATGTCAGAGGGCAAGTGGGTCGATCTGCATATGCACTCGATCTTCTCCGACGGCGTGCGCACGCCGTCCGAGCTGGTCGCTCTCGCGCGCGGGCGCGGGTTGGCCGCCATCGGGTTGACCG
>JBGSIK010000503.1:0-3249 GCA_041742575.1 Candidatus Krumholzibacteriia bacterium | reverse complement strand
GAGACCTTCTCGATCGGGGACCCGAACGAGGTGTTGATCATGGATATGGTCGGCAAAGGCTCCGGCAACAAGGGGGCGGTGTGGGTCGCGCGCAAGGTGCCGGACGGCTACATCTCCGGCCACGCCAACGCCGCGAGGATCCGCCAGTTCCCACGGAACGACCCCAAGAACACCCTGTACGCGCCCGACGTCGTTTCCTTCGCCAGGGAGAAGGGGTACTTCACCGGCAAGGACGCGGACTTCAGCTTCGCCGACGCCTACGATCCCGGGAGCTTCGGGCACCGGCGCTTCTGCGATTCCCGCGTATGGTGCATGTTCAACCGCGCCGCGCCGTCGCTCAAGCTCCCGGTCAACTGGATGCTGGGGGACGAGGCCGCGGAGCCGATCCCCTTATGGGTGAAGCCGGACCGGAAGCTCACGGTCGCCGACGTCATCGGGTTCATGCGCGATCACTTCGAGGGCACCGAAATGGACATGACCAAGGACCTCGGCGCGGGCCCGTTCGGGCTACCCTACCGGTGGAGACCTCTCGATTGGACGGCCGGTGAAGGCGACAAGGTTTACTTCAACGAGCGGGCGACTTCGACGCAGCAGACCGGATTCTCGTTCGTCGCGCAGGCGCGCTCGTGGCTCCCCGATCCCATCGGCGGCGTGTTCTGGTTCAGCGTCGATGACACCTACAGCACCGTCTACTTCCCGGTCTATTGCGGTGTCACGGATGTGCCCAAGAGCTACGCCGTGGGCACGGGCGACTTCCACCACCTGACCTGGGAGTCGGCGTGGTGGGTGTTCAACGCGGTCTCCAACTTCGCCTACCTGCGATACAGCGACATGATCAAGGATATCCAGGTGGCGCAGGGCGAGCTGGAGGGGAAGTTCATGGCCGATCAGCTCGAGGTCGATTCCGCCGCGCTCGCGCTCCACAAGCAGTCTCCCAAGCTGGCCAAGGATTACCTCACCGACTACACCAAGAAGACCGGTGATGGGGTGGTGGCGCGCTGGCGGAAGCTGCAGGAATTCCTGCTCTACAAGTACCTGGACGGGAACGTGAAGACCGAGCTCGGCGAGGTGACGCACCCCGGCTATCCCGAAGCGTGGTACAAGGCCATTGCCACGGCGACGGGCGATCATCTGCTGGAACGGAAGATCGCGTCCGAGAAGGCAGCCGCGGAGGCGGCGAAGAAGGAGGCCCGGCAGGTCGCTGAGAGTGTGATCACGCTCCTCGGCGCGCGCGGAATACAGGTTGACGAGGCGTCGCGAGACAAGATACTCAAGAATGAGAATAAGGGTCAGTTGGAGAAGTGGCTCGTGCGCGCGGCCACGGTCAAGTCGGCGAGCGACGTGTTCGCCGGCGAATGAGCCGCATGACGGGGGATCCTCGCGCCCGGTGTGCGCCGCACGGGCGCGGGGAGGAGACATGGCGCGAACCGAAAAACCGAGGGGGAGGGATCGATCGTGGCGGAACTAAGCGATGCGACGAATCTCGCGGTGTTCTGTGACTTCGAGAACATTGCGATCGGTGTCCGGCAGTCGAACTACGCTAAATTCGACATCAAGAAGGTCATCGAGCGCCTGCTGCTGAAGGGCAGCATCGTGGTGAAGAAAGCGTACAGCGACTGGGAGTTTTACAAGGAATACAAACCTGCCTTGCACGAGGCGGCCTTCGAACTCATCGAAATCCCGCATCTGCGGCAGTCCGGGAAGAACTCGGCCGACATCCGTATGGTGGTGGACGCGCTCGATCTCTGCTACACCAAACCGCACGTCGACACCTTTGTCATTCTCTCCGGGGACTCGGACTTCTCGCCGCTGGTGAGCAAACTCCGCGAAAACAACAAGGTGGTGATCGGCGTCGGTGTCAAGAATTCCACGTCGGATCTCCTCACCGCGAGCTGTGACGAGTTCATCTTCTACGATGATCTGGTGCGGAAGGGCGAGAAGCAAAAACGGGAACGCAGGCGCGTCCCGTCCGCGCCCGGTGGGAAGGGCGCGGCCAAGAAAACGGAAAAGAAGGACGAAGACCGACTCCAAAACGCGCTGGACCTCATTGTCGAGACCATCGACATGCTCATCGAGGAGCGCGGAGAAGAGGAGCCCATCTGGGGATCGATGGTGAAGCAGGCCCTCAAGCGGCGCAAACCAGGGTTCGACGAGTCGTACTACGGGTTCAGGGCGTTCAGCCAGCTACTCGAGGAGGCCAAGCGCCAGGGGCTCGTGGAGCTCGAGCTCGACAAACGTTCCGGCGGCTACATCGTGAAGCCCGTGTACACGGAGAGTTAGTATGGATCCGATCGACATTCAATCCGACCTGCCGTTGTCAGGTGAGGACGTGAACCGTCTCGATGCGTTTCTTCGTTCCGACCGGGCGCCCGAAGGCGCCATGTGGGTCGACGAGCTCCATGGCTTCATCACCGCTCTCGTTTGCGGCCCCGAGGTCGTCATGCCGAGCGAGTGGATGTCCATCGTGTGGAACGGAGAGGCGCCGGAATGGCAGTCGGTGGACGAGCTTCGCGACCTCCTCGGGGGGATCATGCGCCTCTGGAACACGGTCGCGAAAACGGTGAACGGATGCGAGGGGTACGAGCCGATCCTCATGACGGCGGCGAACGAGCTCGGCGAAGAGGAGACGGTGGTCGAGGGATGGTGCCGGGGGTTCCTGCGCGGAGTGGACATGCGGCGGGAGGCGTGGTTGTCGGTCACGAACGAGGCATTCTCGCTCGATCTCTTCACGATTCTCGCCCTTGCGCGCACGGGGGAAACGGGCGAGGCCGAGGAAGTGGTCTACAATCGCGAAATGCGGGAACAGCTCATACAGAATCTCCCGGACACGGTCTATCGACTGCGGGCCTACTGGCGCGAACACGAGGCGCCGGTTGAGTCCCCCGCGCTGGATGACCCGGCGGGTCCTACCGAAGGGCGATCATCCGAAAAGCATGCGAAGCATGCAAAGCCCACGAAGCCCAAGAAAGCCGCGAAAACCAAGAAGACCGAAGCGCCCAAGTCGGGTAAGTCAACTAAAGCGCCCAAGCGGGTAAAAGCGAGCGAAGCGAGCGAAGGGCCCAAGCCACGGAAGTCAAGCGGGGCGCGCACTCCGCGCGGGGCACGCTCGGCCGGTAGTTCGCGCTCGAAAAAACCGCGCCGCTAGACCTCGGACCGCCGGGCTGGACCTCGGGCCGCTGGGGTGCTCGGCGACACTACTGTAGCTCCTCCGCCACACGATCCGCGAGCAGCTCACCCGCGAGGCGATGC
>JBGSIK010000502.1:0-18001 GCA_041742575.1 Candidatus Krumholzibacteriia bacterium | reverse complement strand
GCCAGGATACCGTTTTCGAAGAGGAACTTTACGATGGCCGTCGTCTTCTGCGTGTCCCTGACCATCAAGGGGACGATCGGATGCGGGCTCGGAATGATCTCGAATCCGAGCTTCTTGAGGCCATCCTCGAACAGCTTGGTCAGTTCTGCGACGTGTTTCAACCGTTCGCGACCGGCGGCGCTATCGGCGAATTCGATCGCCTTGAGCGCTGCCGCCGCCTCGCCGACCGTGATCGGGTTGGAGTAGATGTAGGTCACGGCCTTCTCCCGCAAGAAGCGCGTGACCGACTCGCTCGCCGTCACGTAGCCGCCGTTCACGCCGAACGCCTTGCCGAGCGTGCCCACGAGGATGTCCACACCGTCGGCACCCGTCACTTCCTCGGTCCCGCGCCCGGTCTTGCCGTACGCGCCGACGCCATGCGAATCGTCGACCATTACGACGACGCCCTCGGGGAAGTCCTTGTCGTACTTCTTCGACAGCTTCGAGACGACATCGAGCGGTGCGTAATCGCCGCGCATGCTGAAGATACCGTCGGTGACGATGATCACCCGTTTCGCCTTTCCCACGGAATCCTTGAGGTGCTGCTCGAGCTCCTGCATGTTGTTGTGCTTGTATACCTTTTTGTCGGCAGGACGCGAGAGCCGTATCGCCATGATGATGCAGTTGTGGTTCAGCTCGTCGCTGATGATGATCGTTTCCGCCGTAGTCAGCGCGGCGAAGGCTCCGATCGTCGTGGCGTACGCGGCGCTGTACACCATCGCGTCCTCACGATTGTGGAAGACCGCCAGTCTCTTCTCAAGCGCACGGTGCGCCTCGAACGTGCCGTTAATGAAACGGACCGCACCCGGACCGACGCCGAATTCGCGAGAGGCTTTCTCCTCGGCATCGATGAGGTCGTCCTCGAACGACAACCCGAGATAGGAATTCGAGTTCATCCGCAGGAACTCCTTCTCGCCGTGCCCTTTAAGAAAGTACCGGGGCCCCTTTTTCCCTTTCGGCCTCTGTGCGCCGGTGATGATCGCTTCTTTCCCTTTGGCGGTGCCTTTTTCTTTCAAGGCGTCAACTTCCGCGTCCAACGCCTTGTTCAGTTTATCCAGAGCCATTGTTTTCTCCTTCGGTTTGCTGTTTTTACTGTTTTAATTTCTTGGTGAGCACTTTGATCATGTCCTTCGTCATGGTCGGCAGGTCGTACGTCGGTTTCCAGCCCCATTCCTCGCGGGCGCAAGAATCGTCCATCTTGTTGGGCCATGTGACGGCGATGCCCTGCCGGACCGGGTCAACGTTGTAGCTCATGACGAATTCCGGTATGTGCTTTCTGATCTCCGCGGCGATTATCTCCGGCTCGAAGCTCATCGCCGTGACGTTGAATGCGTTCCGGTGTTTCAGCTTCTTGGGATCGGCCTCCATGAGATCGACGCACGCCATGATCGCGTCCGGCATGTACATCATGTCCAGGTACGTGCCCTTTGCGATGTAACACGTGTACTTCTTGTGCTTGATCGCTTCGTAGTAGATCTCCACCGCGTAGTCGGTGGTGCCGCCGCCCGGCAGGGTGACGTTGGAGATGATCCCGGGATAGCGGACGCCCCGTGTATCGACGCCGAACCGTTTGTAGTAGTAATCGCAGAGAAGCTCGCCCGCGACCTTTGTCACGCCGTACATCGTACTGGGGCGCTGGATCGTGTCCTGCGGCGTGTTGTCGAGCGGCGTCGTCGGACCGAAAGCGCCGATCGAACTCGGGGTGAAGACGACGCACTTGTGCTCACGCGCCACCTCCAGGACATTGTACAGGCCGTTGATGTTCACGTCCCAGGCCAGGTTTGGCTTCGCCTCCGCCACGGCCGAGAGGATCGCGGCCAGATGAACGATGCTGTCGATTTTGTACTTCTTGACCACGTCCGCGACCGCCGCGGCGTCCCCGCAGTTGACGGTCTCACACGGGCCGGAATCCTTCAGCTCGGGATTCGGCTGTGTTCGATGGATGCCGGCAACCACTTTGTCGTGACCGTACCGTTCCCTCAACGCCATGGTGAGTTCGGAACCGATCTGACCGGCGGCGCCCGTTACCAATATTCGTTTCATACGCGATGTCCTCCTTAATCGGGATAATCGTGGAATTATAGTCGAATCGCGGGAATTGTCAAAAGAAAACCGGATGCGGTATTTAGACATACGGGCGCCGTGCGTGCCTGCTCTCCGTGGCGGCTGTTTCCACACACCGCGCTGATCATCCGCTCGAAAGAATTTTTATTTCGTCCGACAGAAACCGCTTGACATGTATTTTGGAGGCGGCTTTCTGAACTCTCTAGTCGTCTTTAAGTGGCCCTCTGCTCTCTATTGCGGCGTCATGAGAGTGCGTTCTCTTCGACTTTTGGTTGTTTTTTCGTCTCGCGTCGTCTCTTGCATTCTCGCGCCTTCTACGAGCGCGCAAAAACAGCGTGTTATTGTTACTACAAATCCTGCAGCCCACCTCCCGGGTTGCTCACGTTTTACCGCCCAACCGGGAGGTCCTCGATGTATGCTCTCAACGCCCTGTCCGACCCTGAACTCATCGCTCGTCTGCGAAGCCTGGTCGAGAAAGAAAAGTCCCTCACACTGGAAATCGTCTCTCACTTGGTGGAGGTCGCGCGCCGGGGACTTCACCTGGCCAAGGGCTGCGGATCGCTTTACGAGTACTGTCGAGGGGAACTCGGCTACTCGGACGCCTCGGCCTGGAGGAGGGCTCGGGCGGCACAGGCGATATTACGATGCCCGGAGGCCTGGGAGCGTCTTTCGGAGGGCCAGGTGACCCTTTGCGCCTTGGGTCGCGTGCAGAAGTTCATCACCCCGTCCGTGCTCGAAGATATCTGCGGAAAGTCGCAGGCAGAAGTCGAATTGATCGCGGCGCGCTATGACGCCAAGGGCGTCTCGCCCGACCGGACGAGACCAGTGATGGTGCCGAAACCGGTAGGGGCCAAGCAATCGGCCGCGAACGATGAGGGACTTCGCAGCGAAGTCATGCTATCAGGCCAAGAGCGCCCTCGGGAACCAGTCGATACGGGTCGACTTCGCAGCGAAGTCCAGGGCGAGCGCAGCGATACAATCGAATTCGAGCAGAAATGGAAGGTCGAGGGCGTGGTTTCCAAGAACGTCAAGGCAAAGCTCGACCGCTGCAAGTCGTTGTTATCGCGCAAATACCCCCGGGGTGTCGACTACGAGACTCTATTCAACGAGCTCTCGGACGTATTCCTCGAGCGCTTCGATCCCGAGCGCAAGAAAAGCCGGCGGCAAGAGCGGCAGGCAAATGAGAAGCGCCCCGCGTACACGCCCGCGAAGGCGAGATTGAAAGCGAGTTCTTCACGGCATATCCCAGCCAGCGTGAAAGAACAGGTATGGACCCGAGACAAAGGTCGATGCGCTTACGTCGGTCCCAACGGCAAGCGATGTAATTCGACGTTTGGTTTGCAGATCGACCATTTCCCGATTCCGTTCGCGCGGGGAGGACCGAGCATGGCCAGCAATCTCAGACTACTATGCGCGCGGCATAATCGATATACGGCCAGACAAGTGTTCGGACGCCTGTGTGATGACCGGCGCGCGACACAGGCAAAACATGGGAAGCACACCGAGCCGGTCGCACACCGACGAGAGTAGCCGCTGTAACCGCCTCCATCGGGCAAACGAACAAACGAGGGGGCGAACATACGGAGACACGGTGAATAGCAGCGCCTGGGAAATCGTCTGGGCGACAAAAAGCCCGGATGTTGACCCGGGCTGTGGGGACAACCCGGGTCAGGATGTGCGCGTCCGATCGGCGCCCGAAACGGTCCCGCCGTTACGGCGTTCTGGGAGACGGCGTTCTGAACACGCGCCAGAGCAGCGCGGCATATTCATTGCCGTTGGTGAAGAGGCGAATTCCGTTTTCGCCTGTCTTCACGAGGCTCTCGGGGAGTTCGATCGTCTGTGGCGCGAAATACGCCGAATCGGGCGGGAACTCCCGGAAATAGGAAAACACCTGCACGTCGTTGATCCATGCGGAAGCCGAGTCGATTACGATCGGAAAAGGACCCTCGAAAGGCGGCTCCGTCACCTCGAGGTAGTAGTGATAGACCACCGGAAGGACCGACGGCGGGTTGGCGAAAGTCGAATCGAGCGTCGTCCCGTAGCGTGAGAACGGGCCGACGAGTACCGGCCCGAACAGATTATCGGGGATCACCGGGACCAAAGCGAAGAGACCGAAATTCGCCTCCAGGAAGTTCCGCACGATTCCGTCGGGTCCTTTGACGAGCGTGACGAGAAGCGGATTCGCCGACGTGACTTCCCATTTGTCTTCCGGCGCGACTACAAAAACCTTGAAGACACCCGCGCCGAGCCCGCCGAAGCTGTAGGCGCCGTCAGAATCCGTTCGCGTGATCAACGTCACCCAGTCTCCGTTTCGAAGGGGCTTTTCGAGGGCGACGGTGATTCCCGGTATGCCCGGCTCGCACCGGTCGCACCGGTCTCTCTTGCCGTTCTTGTTATCATCCCGATAAACCACGCCTGCGATGATTCCCGGCCCCCCCGGCCCGCCCAGATCGATCCGGAATCCAATCGCGAAAGAGCGAGGGGTGACCGTATGGAATCGCATCGTGACGTGTCCCGTGCTCTCGCCGGGAGCGAGCACATTATCGCTACCGAGCTTCGAGCTGAAGTCGAAGAAGGGAAATCCGTCGCCGGATGTGCCGTCGAAACCGAGCACGGCGATATCCCCCGGCACGATATCGGTCACGACGAAATGGATCGGAGCAGGAATGCTGCGTGCCGTACGGTTCAGGAGCAACGCATCAAAGGAGACGATTCCCTCGACGGAATCGTATGCGACGTTCATCCCCCACACTTCGATGTAGCCCGGCGCGACGGCGGAGTCGGATACCGCCCCCAGGAGAAAACTCCCGTCCGTCCCGGGTTCGATGTTCCCCCTTCCCGACAACCCCCCGGAGTCGCGCTGATCGATCGCTGTCGGCTGTTCGCTGCATGAGAACACGAGGGCCAGTGCCAGTATGAGTGTCAATGCACCGGCGAGAGACTTGAAGGATATGCGGTTTCTGCCGTTCATGAGGTGCACCTCCCGGGATAGATCGAAGCGGCGACGCGGAAAGGTCTATAGCTGAATTATGCGCAATCCCGGCGAAAAATCAAGGGCCATGCGTTCCCCTACAACCGTTTCACAACGAAGAGCCCGGCCGTCAAGTCTCTACTAGACTCAACAACTGGGCTCCTGGCCCTAAAGACACACGTACTAACGAAGCAAAACCATCTTGCGCGTCAGTTGCACACCACCCGCCTTCAAACGGCAGAAGTACACCCCGCTTGCCACTCGCTCGCCCCCATCATTCGTGCCATCCCAAACCGCAAAGTACCAGACACCCGCTTCCCGGCTGCCGGTCTCGAGTGTCTTTACAACAGCCCCACCGGCGGAATAGACGTCGAGACGCACGTCGCCGTGATCGTCAAGCGCAAAGGGAATGGTCGTCGAATGGAAGAACGGATTGGGAGCGTTCTGCTCGAGGCGGAGACGCGGAGCAGGGCCATCCGCGATTCCGGTCACATACAACGAGCCATTCGCGAATAACGCGCACGGGTCACCCTCGTTGAAAAGAATCTTCGTGATAACGAGGCTCGATGTCGTTTTGACACCGGGCAGCAGTCCTTTGAAATTTACGATCACCAGCGGAAGGCTCCCCGACAGGGGAGTCGTCCCCGCGTGGGCCATGGTGAGCTTCCCCGGAGTCGCGCTGTTCGTCACGGGTATGCCCCAACTCGATGACGCCGTTCCATCCGTGGTAACCCCGGTGACCGCGACCTTGGCCGCGTCGTACGTCAAGACGAGTTCCCAACCGTAGATCCCGAGCCCGGTGAGGCTCCGGTCCGGACTTATAGGGACCGGCCTCGGAAAGTTGTACGGAATCGTGTCCGCCGGCGCGATCAAACGAAGATCGCAGATCGAGATCACACCGGTCGTATCCGTGGCACCCACATGATCCACCACAAATACGCTGGTTGTACCGGCCTGAAGAGCAGTGAGCTTTCCGCTGCCGTCGATCGACGCGCGGGCCGCGTCGGTCACTCCCCACACCAGCGGCGGCGTGGCCCCGCCGGGCACCGAGAACTGGAGAATATCGCCCGCCACAATAGTCGCGGTGTTCGGCGAAACCGTGAGCGTGGGGAACGCAGTGATGGCGACCGATCCGTTCACCTGGATCGGCGGATAGGTCTCGCTGAAAAGCCCGCCGGTCACTGTCAGTGCGCTGGATGTGCTGGAGGTGACCGGATCGATCAGGAACTGGAGAAACACGAGCGTGCCCGCGCTTGGCAAGCTGGCGGCGCCGGCCATCGAGATCCGGACTTTTCCCGGGGTCACACCCACGGCCGACGCGAGCCAGCCCGCCGCTTCGGCCACCGTGCCGTCGTCTACGGTTCCCAGGGCAGTGAGCTGCGCTTCATTGTAGGTCACACTAAACTCGGCAGACTTGATGTCGAACGCTGTCGGGTCGGTGATCGTCATGGGAATGACCACTGTATCCCCGGGCCTGCCGGCGGCCGTTCCCGCAGTCAAGCGGATCGCCCGCACAAAGATGGGCCCGTCCGTCACATCGGTGATGGAGTTCTGGTCCGTCGCCGTTGCGTACACCGACCCGGGAGAAACGCCCTTGAGATACGCATTGCCTCTGAAGTCGGCTACCCCCGGATCCGACGAGGTATATGTGTACGGGGCCGTGCCGCCGGTCGTTGAGAAGAAGAGGCTATCGCCCACGAGGACCTGGCCCGAATTGGGAGTGATCGTAATGGTCGGCCGCGCGGCGACGTTCAATGAGCCGTTGGTGATCGTGTCGTTGGGGGCTCCCTCGTTGAAAATGAAGTCGGCGAATGTGAGCGTCGTAGAGCCGCTCGTCGGCCCAAGGACAAACTTCAGATTGATGAGAGTGCCCGAGCCCGAAAGGGCGGTTTCACCCGCCGCCACCACCTTCACTTGTCCGGAGCCGGCGTTGAACGTCACCGCCCCCCACGGCGAGGTGAGTGTTCCCTCCTCCGGTGCTCCGACCACACTGGCTCTCGTCGATGTCCAGGTGACCCTGAGCTCGTACGAATGGACATTGAGGCCCGTGAGATTCGTCGTGGTGATGCCGACCGTCACCGTATCTCCCACCGTGCCCGACCCGTCGCCGATGTCGAGCCGAACGGCCCACGACGGACTTACGAGAGCGGTCGCCAGAAACCACAGCGCGCCGGTCGCCGCGATAACCACCCCGAACGATTCCAGCAGGTGGGATTTCCTTTTTGAGATTCTCGCTACGGTTAGCATGGTCGTCTCCTTTTGTTCCTGTCGTTCGAAACCTGCCAACCGCCGCTATCGGACGACCACCATCTTGTGCGTGGCGGTGAAATTTCCAGCCTGGATCCGGTAGAAATAGACACCGCTTCCCACGGGTTGTCCCCTATCGTCCCGCCCGTCCCACGTGACATCGTGGAATCCGGGACCTTCGCTCTTGTCCACCAATGCCCGGACGAGCTTGCCGGTGACGTTGTAGACCGTCATCCGCACGTGCACGGAACCTTCGGGCACCCGCGGAACCTCGTAGCGAATCGTCGTCGATGGGTTGAATGGATTCGGGTGGTTCTGCCGCAGGGCGAAACGATCCGGTATCTCAACGCCACCGATCGCGACGCCACCCTCCGACTCCGCGTGGTCCGTGATATCCTGTTCGTTGAAACGGACCAAAGCAAGATCGAACGGAATCGACTCGTCGGTCTCCAGGGCCCGCTGTGCGGCGAGCGTAATTTCTACGGCGCCCTCGACTGGCAACAGCTCCGTGGACGCGAGAACAACCCGCAGTTCGTTTCCTTTGACGACGTTCCAGTACAACATGGCGCCAGCTGCCGCCTCTGTGAGGCTCACGTCTTCGATCACGATCTGCTCGGGGTCGAAAGAAATATGATACTCGTGGCCCAAGAGTTCGCCTTCTCCCCATACCTCGATGGGCACCGTCGTCTTGCCGCCCGATTCGAGCGTGAACGCGGGGACGCGGGCGTGAAAATCGCCCGGTTCCCTGCCCGGCAAATAGAGTACCGGGTTCGACGCAACCAGGGCCCGGGCCGGCACGCACGGGACGCCTGCGCTGTCCAGCGCGCAAGGGAAGTAGTTCAGGAGCCCCGCGACATAGCGAAGGATATACGAAGCATCGAGCGTGCTCAGAAGCCCCGAGCAGTCCACGTCACCCACCGCTTGCTGCTGAGACGTGAGCGTGTCCAGCTCCGCCAAGTGTTGCAATACCAGCGAGGCGTCGAAGGCTCGTATTTCGCCGTTCAGGCTCACGTCGCCGATGGGGTAGTTCTGAGCGCCACTGGTTTTCCAGCCGCTGTAGTCGACCTTGTCGGTCACTGGGTCTCCGAGACCGCCCGGGTTGTAGAATCCCCCCGAACTCCTGTCGTCCGACAGATCTTTCGGACCCGTCGAGTCTCCCCACCAGCAGTTCTTGGCCGAGATAACGAAGGCCATGCCCGTGTTTTTGACACCGTAGTATGTGTTATCGGAGAAATCGCAGTGCTCGATTTTCCCTCTGGTCGAGTCCCCGGCCGCTCCGTTGTAGTTGATACCAATCCCGTTCTTCTCGAAGACGCAGTGACTCATTTCCGGATCGGCGTTCGTCACGTTCAGTCCGCCGGACGTCGAGCTATTCGTGCCGTAGCGAAACACGCAGTACTCGAAGCGCGTGCTGTCGTCGGTCGCCTCGTTGTCTATCTGTATGTATCCCCACCTCGAGCTCGAGCCGTCGGTAGCCGTGCTGTCGTTGTTGGTGTCTCCGCCGTAGAAGTCATCACGCGGCGAGGTGAATACGATGAGACTTTCCGGATCCGCCTTGCCTTCCGCGATGAGCCCACGTTTCACCGTAATGTTGCCGCCCTTGATCACCACGCCCGGCTGAATACGAAGGATGGCGCTCAACCCCGTGGAAAGAGTGCCCGTGAGCACGTAGGGGATGTTCTCAACTCCGGCTACGTTTCTTCTTTTCCAGAGGACGTCCTGGGAGAGGGTTTCGCCGATGATCCCCAAGCCGCTGTAGGCGTTTGTCTTCAGGAAGTTGTTGTTGCCCGTGAACGTGGGATCGCTCGAAAGCGACATGACGATGGGAGTAGACGTGTGCTTGCCGAATGTACACGACTCGATCGTGGGGTTACTGGCCCCGTCGATGCGGATGCCGTAGGCAGAGTTGCTCTCAAACGTGCAGTTCGAGAACGTGGGGGAGGCGGTCAAGATACGCACCCCACCAACCTGGTTATACCCCCCGTAGCGGAACACGCACCACTGGAACACATTGGACGTATCCGCGCTGACATCTTGAAACCCGATTGAATCCCAGTCACGCCCGGCGGGTTGCGTGAGTGAGCCGTCGTGCTGAGTATCTTTCGGACTGCCGTAACCATCGTCCGCAATCGAGGTGAACACGATGGGCTCGGATTCCGTCCCCGCCGCCCGAATAGCCCCATCAATCGCAACATTATACCCAAACGAATACCTGCTCATCTTGATCACAATCCCGGGTTCGATTGTGAGCTTGGCGCCCACTCCCACGGTGAGCGTACCTGTGAGGACTCGCGTGATGTTGGTATACCCGGCTACATCCCATTTCCGGAGCGTGACGTGTTGGCCGATTGTCTCCCCGATCAGCCCCAAGGCATCATAGTAGTTGTTTTCGAATACGAGTCCCGAATACGTCGGGTTAGCGAAGGCGGATTGGGAAATCGGGAGATAGGTCGTCAGTCGGAACTGACAGCTGTCCACGGTCGGACGCGAGGAATTCTCGATCCGTAGGCCATTGTAATTGGACAGGAACTCGCAGTCTTGAATCACCGGCGAGGAGCTGGCCTGCGTCCGAATGGCCGCGTAGTAATTGGAATCGAATTCGCAGTCCCGTATCATTGGCGCTGCGGTTCCGTCGGTCCCTACTCCGACGTAGTTCCCGCGAAACTCACAGTCTGTGATGGACGGTGACGAACTGCTGCACCAAACGGCGCCCTCCAGGCCGCCGTAAGCAAATACGCAGGAGTCCAGAGTGGACAACGAGTCTATCGAGGTGGCTGAGAATTGGATGCTTCTCCAGTCCGTATTGCCGGGCGCGGTGTATCCGTCCCCCTGTGTGTCCGGCGGGTTGCCGTGAGAATCGTCCTTCTCAGCGGTGAACACGATCAGGCTATCGACGCTGCCCCGAGCCGTCAAACTGCCGTTGACGTAGATATACGGGTGATACGAAATCAACTGCATCTTCACGACAACCCCCGGTTCGACCCTCAGGTTCGCGCCGACGGCCACTGTAAGATCATTCGGAAGCCAATACGTGATATTGTCGAAACCGGCGACGCTCCGCACGCGAAGCGTCGAGTTCACACCGATCGTCTCGGGGATGATCCCGAGTGCGGTCCGACCGTTGTTCGAAAACGTGTTGTTTGAAAACGTCGGATTCGCAGAAACCGAGAGCACTATCGGTGTATACAAACAGTTGCCGATTACATTGCCCGTAACCGCAGACGCGGCGAGACCTTTCTGCTCGATACCGTAACCGGCACTTGAAATCTCGCAGTTCGAAATCGGCGGACTTGAATTGACACAACGCAGCATGCCGTATACGCCACTCCCAGCATACCCGAACTTCAGAATCGCGTACGACACCGACCCCGTGCTCCCCGCTTGGTACTCGATACTTCCCCAATCGTTCCTCGCGGGCGAGCTGCCCGAGCCGTCGTTGTTGGTGTCATTTGGAGTGCCGTAGTTGTCATCCTTCAAGGACGTGAAGACAACTTGGCTGTCTGCGTCCGCTTTTCCGTCCATCCAGAGCGTCCCTTGGACGAAGACGGACGCCCCGGTCCACATTTTCACGACTACCCCTGGGCGGACGGTCAGACTTCCGCCGGAAGCGATCGTGACGTTGGAGAGAAGAACGTAGACGAGGTTGTCGATGGGCGTCGTTCCGAGAGTCGCCCCTCGAATTCCCAGCGTGTTGTTTCCCGTGAGCGTCCCACCTATGATCCCCAAGGCATCGTAGCCATTGTCGGAAGTGGACTCGAACACCACATTGTCGAAGATCGGATCGGCCTGAATGCTGATCGCGATGGGCACGCTCGTCATGGCGTTGAACGATGTGCTCTTGATAGTTGGGTTCGAGACAGCATTGCACTGAACACCGTAGTACGCCGAAGAGAGGTCGCAGTTCTCGATCTTCGGACTCGCGTTCTCACAGAGGATGACTCCTGAGTTCGACTGCCCGCCGTACCGGACCACGCAGTGCTTCAGCTTGCTCGAGTCGGCTGCAGAGTCCATAAACCGTACGTAGTACCAGTTCCCGCTTGCCGGAACCGTGGCGTTGCCGTCGCCATTGGTGTCATCGCCCGCGGGCGCCGGCGCGTTATCGTCCTTGATCGACGTGAAGTAGATGAGCGAGTCCAGGGTGCTTCCCCCGACCGCCATCAGCGTGCCGCTTATGTTCAAGCTGGTAGAAGCGTTGAACTTGATAACCACGCCCGGTTGAACCGTCAGTGTGACGCCGGAATTGACTGTAACGGACCCGGTGACCTGGTAGATTCGTCCCCCGACCGTATCTAGAACCGTGTTCGTTGTGATTGTCCCCGAGATCGTTTTCGCCGACTGGGCGCCGGCAGGAAAGAGAAGCAACAACGAGATACACGCCAAGACGGCCGAAGCATACAATTTTCGCATGGCAAGTCTCCTCCGAAAGGCAGGTATCAGGTGGGCACTGCAGCGGGGCATGATGAAACGGCAAGGGAGCAGCGCAGCCCGCACGAAACAGGGGGATGTTACCACAAGAACGCCCAAACAGTCAACTCGAAGAGTTGGCACAAAGCGACGCGTCCGCGTGCGCATGGGTGTTGCGCTCGGCCGCACAGATCTGGCAGCTTCGCGGAGGAACAGGACTCAGTGCACTCGCGCATCCGTTCGCCACACAAAGCGAGACGGCATCGAGGGTTCCGGTAACAGAGCCAAGGAGAGTCCCAAGCTCAGCGAGGATCTCGAGTGGGTTGCCTACGCAAGAAGCGCTACAAACGCCGTGATTTCGCAAGGCCGAAGAAACGATGGAGCTGGTGCTCGGAATCGAACCGAGGACCCTCGCATTACGAAGGCGGACGAAGGCAAGAATACACCTGATTGATTTCGCGGTAATTGCCGATCAGGTACCAATAACTGTCGGGCGAGCTTGTGATCCTCGAAAATTCATCTCAGAAGCACCATCTTCTTCGTGACCGTTCGGTCCCTCGTTGTCAAGCGGTACATATAAACACCCGATCCGACTGGATTTCCGTTCGCGTCTCTCCCGTCCCAGATTAGCTCCTGATACCCCTCCCCGACAACGTCATCAACGAGCGTCCTTACCAGCCTTCCCTCCACATCAAACACCGACAGCGTCACTTTTTCCCTTTCCGGGAGCGTAAACGAGATCGTCGTCTTCGGGTTAAACGGGTTAGGCTTGTTCTGATGAAGCGCGAGCGCTGCCTCCGGCACCAGTATGGACACGGACTGTGACATCCACTCGCCATCGTCGGTCACCGCCCCGAGACGGTACCAAAGTATCTTTCCCGCACTCGCATGGCGATCCACGTACTCATTCCCCTCATCAGCGCGGATCAGGCGCTCGTTGATGCGCGCGAACCCATCGTCCGAGTCCTCCGATCTGTAGACATTGAACCCCTGGAGCCAAACCCCGCCGGCCGTCGCCCACCGGAGCACCACTCCCTCGTTGGTATACCGCGGCTCAAAACCAGAGATCAGTGCAGAGACGTCCCTATCGGCGATAACGAAGACTGAACTCGATGCGATACGAGTCCCGTCACAACAGTAAAACACCGCTCGGAACTCGTGCTCCCCGTCCGTGTAATGTTCATCGAACTCGCAGGACAGCGTGCAGGGGAAGCTCGGTGTCGACCTAAACCCCTCCGTTACCCAAGTCCCCTCGAGCCCCCTTTCCAGTGCTACGGACACCACATTCGCATAGTCATCCTGTGTATTCACTCCGAAATAGACTGTACAAGAAGATGGGCAATTGTCCTTGTTCACTGGAGATGGCCCAAAAAGAGTAATTTGCGGAGCGGCATACCCCAGAGCAAGCGCAACGCTCTGCGGCGCGACAAGGCCATGCGCAAACTGGCTCAACACGTCCTCGACGCCCGTCCCGTCGAAATTGGCCTTTCGAACCTTGTCATTGCTGAGACTGCATTCCGTCCAATACATTTTCCGGGCGCAAAAATCCAACGTTATCCCTGACGTCCTCAGACCCGTGGTCGGTATACCGGTAACACACGTGTCCCTGTTCGACCCATCGACATTAGCGCGTTCGATCCGTCCGGCGCCGATCCAGTAAATCTTCTTTTCCCACACGTCCAGCGCCAGGTCATTGATATTGTAGTTCAATCCGCTCACGACCGTTTGCACATTGGCGCCTGTGGTCATGTCCGCCCGTTTGATGTTCTGGTACTCGAGCCAGTACAGCTTGCCATCAGTCAGGTCCAATTCCACATCGATCGGCGCCGTGGGCGTGTGCAATACCGTCTCTCCATTGGACCCATCGAGGTTCGCCCTGCATATGGAGTTGCCTCCCACATCCGTCCAATACAATTTTCCGTCTCTTCCATCCAATGCGATCCCCCAGGGATTCGACCCCGCGACGATGGTTTCGATACTGCCCCCGTCCAGGCTGGACTTGAGGATCACATTGCTGCCGCTGTCCGTCGCGTAAACGACCCCCGAACCGACGTCCGTGACCAGCTTCCGAATGAACAGCGCCGCGATCACCGTTTGCGCGTTGCCGCCCGTAAGATCCGACCGATATATTTTGCCGGAAGCGGCATCCGTCCAATACATCTTGCCCGCGCCGAGATCCAACGCTAAACCTCGTGACGCCTCCGCCTTATCGTCGCCCATGAGCATCTCCGCATCGGAGCCGTCAAGATTCGCTCGGGCGATCACGTCGTCGATCACATCGGTCCAGTATATCTTTCCCGCGTCCAGATCGAGGGCGATCGCCTCCGGCCCCGTCACGGCCACTTCGAGGCTGTCGACCTCGGCTCTCCCCACACATGCGACATTCAGACCCGCGCTGTAGAGCGCCCCGTAGTCCGCCGAGTAGTTGTGGCCGGACCAATACATGCGGTTCGCGCTTACATCCAGCGCGATATCAATAAACTCATAATCCGAATACGAGCTTCCGAAATCCACCAGGCATTCGACGTTTGTGCCGTCCAGATTGGCCTTGAGGACACATGGGCCATCTCCAAAAACATATGGACCCGCCGTGAAATACACTTTGTTGTTTATCAAGTCCAACGTAAGCCCCTCGGCGCCTTCAACCAGGTGTTCCACGTTGGTCCCGTTGAGATCGGCCCGGCTCAAACCCGTCGCCCAGTCCGTCCAGTATATTTTTCCTCCGGGGACATCCAGGGCCAGATGTTCAGGATCCTGCAATCCCGATGAGATGACCGACTCGATGTTGGTACCGTCGAGATTCGCGCGTTGAATGCTATTAAGTCCCCTGTTCGCCCAATAGATCTTCCCGTTGGCCAAATCCAGCGCGCACTCCCCAGGGTCCATTACTGCAGTGCTTATGACCGGTTCGACATTCGAACCGTCGAGATCGGCTCGTCTCAGGTCAAGGGCGTCCCACCACTCATCGTATGTGTCCACCCAGTAAATCTTTGACTGCGCGCAGATGTCTGTCGTGGCTAAACAGAGGGTCAACAACGCCAAGCCTGAAGTGATCAACGCCGGTACGGCATTTGAGATCCGTCTGCCCATCGGTATCTCCTCCTTTGAGGGCATTTGCAGACGCCCCTTCATCCCAGTGAATCGTAATGTTCTGGAGCTCCGCACTCACGATGTCAATCCGCTCCGTGTACGGCGGATCGCTGCCCGGGGGCACGATCAGCCTCCCAAGACACCCGGTGATTCGCCCCGATAGCCTGCCGTATGACGGAGCGCTCGGCGGAACGTACTCATCTACGGTCAGAAACGCGCGGTACGTGTCGCCTGCGGGAAGCGTTGCCAGTGGCGCTGCCCCAGTCTCCGCCAGGTTCGACGGATCGTAAATCACCGACATCCCAACCTCGATCGTCGCCTGCGCCACCAGGTGGCTCGCGTCGGCAATCTCCACGCCGGCAATTGGATAGCTCAACACGCTCAAGTAAAGACTCAAGCTTCTATCGGCGCTACACTGCCCGACCGTCTCCGGTATACCTGCGTGACACGTGAACGACCGGGAGCCGCTCAACCCCCAGTTGAAAACCCAGATTGTCTGTTGTTCTTCGATCGTGAATGTCCACGAATCCACGAACTGACCGACACACTCGTTACTGTTTCTTCCTGGAAAGACCGTGCTCACAGATGCCGCAACCCGGTGTTCTCCGAGGCTCAATTCAGCGGCCGGCTGGAAAGTCACACGGGCCGTGTGAGGACCACTGTGCGATACCGTTATAGGAGCAACGAAGGATCCGTCCAGCGTCAGCTCCGTTAGGAACGTGGCCCCGTATTGGTTGGTATGATTCTCAATATCCTGCTCATTCTGACAGTTGTCGCAGTTGAATTGAATGTACGGATAATTGATCGTGACCCCAATCGCCGGTCGCCTTTCGGCGGTAACGCCGCTCGGCGACATGTCCCCGATCTCCGGCGGATATTCGAAGTATCTATACACAAAATCCCAACACCACTCGGCGCTCGGCACCTCGATGACGCGAAAACCGTAGATTTCGCCAGAGTCGCCCGGGTAATAATCAAATATGTCGGCTTCGCAGAATTCCTGGTCGTGTTCCGTGAATTGTCCACCCCGTTGCCACACTAGAATAGCCGCTTTGTCTTCTTTCCTGTTTTCGTCCTCACATTCTCCTCGAAATAGTTTGCTTGGATCGTAAGCCGAGAATTTCACTTTCGGCGTTCCGTCGTCGAACGCCTCGTAATTGTAAACCAGGAGCGAGTGGCTCCCTATTTCACCAATCCCTTTCTTGAACCGGAACGCCAGCAATTGCGGCGTTTTCGGGCTCGATCCCAACAATGACATCAAGCGCTCCGCAACTTTCCCGTCATTCGATCGGTCATACACATTCGGGTCCAGTGTCGAATGTCGCTTCGAAACGCACTGGGACATTCCAGCGATCAACTTCTGCTTTTCAGTGTCACATCCTCCCGGATTGTCCGCGTCCGGCGGCCATTTCGACAATTCCGGGTTCCCGTGCGTCTTGTAGACATATTCCCAATACCATTTGACAAAAGAGGTCTCGCCGAAACACATCTCTTCGATGCGGCCTTCGCCGTACAAGCCGTCGCGATTGACATCGAAGTCAATCGATGACCGATCCGGCAATGAGGGGGCCGCCGAGGGAGCGACCGGATCGTCCCCGCAGCCCGCCGAGAACAGGCACAGTACTGAAATCAGGAGTGGGAGCGCAAGCGAGCGTAGCGATGGGTGTTTCATGGTGGACCGCCGGCTGTCAGGCAGGATGTGCGGAAGGAACAGGCAGGTCCCCAACTGCATTGACGGTTTGGATCTGATGCTGCACCGATTTGCCCCCATCGCGGCGCGTGATGCGATGATTATCGCGCGCAGCGTCGCCATTTTCTATAGCAATCTGGCGGCCCTTTGGGCGACGACGTGGCGCTAGCGCAAGGTCAGCTGCGGCGCGCCCTCACGACCATCCACCCGCCGCGCGCAGTACTCACGAATCGTAGCGACGTTGAAAGACCGGAATTGGCCGTGACTGCCGGACGCGGTGTGCCTCGGAATCACTTGGATCTGCTGCCCGGTTTTGGACCGAAGACGAGCGCACTACGAAAGCGGGCAAAGACGAGACTGTAAGTGATTATAAATACGTTAATTATGGAAACTCCGCTTGGTCGCGGGAGAAGTCCGGCCGCGGGCGTGCGGGCCGGCTCGGGCGCAGGCGAAGGACAAACACGAGTTGGAGCTGGTGGCCGGAATCGAACCGAGGACCTGCGCATTACGCTTGGGGTGCTAGTGGTGCGGCTGTGGGTTGCATCATCGATATTTCCAACAGGCTGCCTGATCTTCAGGCTGTTATTGAAGCTGACTTCCCACGCTGGGAGTTCTCTGCCCAGAACACGGGTGGAACCCCAGACACCGTACCATTGAAAAACCGATTCCTTAAATCCTCCCTTTACTCAACCGGTATTGTAATCAATCAGCCCATCGATAGAACGCATTTCGCGTCGGATGGCATTAATAGAGGGCACAGGTAACGGTATCCAGGCGACGCGGCCCTTGCAGGCCTGAGCCTGGTCTCTACCGTCGGCAGCTCAATTTCCGGCTTAGACGATTTCTTCGCCGTCTCTTTTTTTGCCCAGCGGCAGCACCCCGGCCAGTTCCCCGATCACGTTGACCAACTCGGAACCGGCAGGAATGACGATCTTGGCATTGCGGGCTAGGGATCGTTCCACCGTCTCCAGCTTGCGCAGCAGCTGAGCGTTGCCAACAAAATACTTGTCAGCAGCTTCATTGACGAGCTTGATCGCCTGTGCTTCGCCTTCCGCTGTAAGGATGTTCGCCTGTCTGATTCCTTCAGCTTTCTTGATTTCTGCCCTCCGTGCGCCGTCTGCCATCGTTTCCGTAGCTGTCGCAAAATCAATCGCGGCAACCTTTTCGTTCTCGGCTTTCACCACCTTGTTCATCGTCTCCTGCACATCGCTGGGCGGATCGATTTCCTTCAATTCCGTCCTGACGATCTCGAGGCCCCAATCCGCTGTCTCGTCGCGAAGGGTCCTATGAAGCTCGCTGTTGATCTTTCCGCGCTCACTGTTCGCAGACTTGAGAGTCATCGTGCCGATGATATTGCGCAAAGTTGTTCGGGCCAGGTTGACGATTTGGTAGCGGTAGTCAAACACCGCGTACTGGGAGTTCTTGACGCTCTCTTCATCGCTCTTGACCCTGAAATAGACCTGGGCATCCACTCTTGCATTAAGATTGTCGTTGGT
>JBGSIK010000501.1:0-2421 GCA_041742575.1 Candidatus Krumholzibacteriia bacterium | reverse complement strand
ACCGCGTGCCCGCCGGGCTCCCCGGCCCGCCGATGATTTCCAGCTCCGAGAGGAGCTTTTCCGCTCCCGCGAACTTGTCCAGAACGAACAACACGTAACGCGAGTCCACGTTGATCGACCGCGTCAGGGCGGGGATGAACTGGTAATCGGAGGATATCGCCTCGTAGTTGCCGTCGAATACCAGCCCCACCATCTCGCCGCGGCCGTTTACGATCGGGCTTCCCGAGTTGCCGCCGGTCAAGTCATCGGTAGAAAGGAAGCACACGGGGACATCGCCAGAGGCTTTGTCCACGTAGCGTCCGAAGTCGCGCGCTTTGTAGAGGTCCACGAGTTTCTGCGGCGTGTCGAACGGCTCTTCGCCCGTCGTCTTCGCCACCACGCCGGAAAGGGTCGTGAGCCAGTGGTACTGAACCGCATCGGCCGGCGCGTAGCCCTTCACCTGACCCGCAGCAATGCGAATGGTGCCGTTCGCGTCCGGGTAGAGGAGGCCGCCGCGATGCTTCGCTCGCAGCTCATTGAGCTGCGGATGCAGTTTCTGAAGCGCGCCCGCGAAAGCCTCGTTGTGCTTCTCCAGCTTCTCGACCTGGGCATGGACCTTGGCCGCGAACTCGATCATGGGGTCTTTGAGCGCGTGAAGTTCCTTCGTACTCATTCCGAACATCTTCATGCGCTCGTCTTTGTTCGTCACCTTGGTGCCGGCGTACATGCGAGCGAGCATCTGATCGATCTCGGGCTCGCTGATCCCCGGCTTGATGCCTTCGACGCCGCCGTACGCCTGGTCGCACTTCGCCAGCGTCACGATGAAATACTTGAGGATCCGCTTGTCCGTCTGTTCTTCGTACGAAAGATCGGCGATCTCGAGCCGCTTGCGCATGGTGGGCTGGTCGCGATCCTGGTACCCGGGATCACGGTCGAGGTCGGCTTTCTCCCGCTCCACCGCCCACTTGTAGATGGAGATCGCACTTCGCATGGATGGAGACGTGTAGCTCAAATAACCCAACAGCCGGTTTTGCTCCCAGAACTTCACGTATTCGTCGTATTGCGTTTTGATTTCGTCCAAGACGTGCCCGTATTTTTTCTTGAGATCCGGATTTGCGTCGAGGTACTGAACCAGCACTTTCTCCTGCTCGATCTTGTGCGCCAGCAAGTTCGATTTCTTCAAGCCTTCGAGCATCCCGACGTTGTTCTTGTAGGAGTTGTTGAGCCCCTTGTGCAGCGAGGCTACCTTGATTTCGACCTCCCGCCCGCGTTTCATTTCTTGATCCAGGATATCGATGATGTCACGAGACATCTGGATGGATGCCGGGAGTGACAGGTTCACCGTGAAGTCGATCGAGGCGGAAGGCCGGTACCGGGCGGTCCTCCCCGGATATCCTATCACCATGGTGAAGTCTCCATCCTTGAGGGGCGCGACCGAGATGGCGAGATGGCGTTTCGGATGGTAGGGGACGTTTTCCTCCGCGTACTCGGCGCTCTTCCCGTCGGGGGCCACGTATGCACGCATGAACGAGAAATCACCCGTGTGGCGCGGCCACATCCAGTTGTCGATATCGCCACCGAATTCCCCGATCGAACGCGGGGGCGCATACACGATGCGGATGTCTTTGATCTTGAAATACGTGTACAGGTAATACTGGCCGCCGTCGTAGAAGTCCGACACCCGGCAGTAAACGTCCTTCCCCTTCTCCGCCTCCGCGATGAGCTCCTTGGACACTTTCTCGATCGCCTTGTATCGCGCCTGGTCGCTCATGCCGTCCTTGACCGTGTTCAGCACCTTCTTGGTCACGTCCTCGATGCCCAGCAACACCAGCGCCTCGTAGGCGGGCGCCGGGATCTCTTCGCTCATCTCACGGGCGAGGAATCCCTCGGTGATGTAGTCGGAACTGACCGAGCTGGTGCGCTGCAGCGCCCCGAAAGCGACATGGTGGTTGGTCGCTATGAGCCCGTCGAAGGAGACGAAGCTCGCGGTCCCGCCCCCCAACTGCACGATGGCGTCCGACAGGGACCCTTTTTGCGGGTTATAGATGTCTTTGGCGGAGAGCTCCAGGCCTCTCGCGTGCCATGTGTCAATCGGACTCTTATCCAGAAGAAACGGGGGCCACATGCCCTCGTCGGCGTGAGCCACCCTCGGCAACAGCGTCAGTGCAAATGCCGCACAACCGACGAGCAACCACGGCAGCGCGCGCCCTCCAACATAACGGCGTGATATACGCATGACGATCCTCCGTACGATGGTGAAGTTGAGACGGGAACCCAGCGAGTGTAGCGCAAGAATTGCGTGAAATCCACGCATATCACCGGAGCCGGGTGTACGTTCGCATACGGCCCGGATGAAGTGGTTGTTTCGCCCGGCACATGGGTTCAGCTACCCCAGTCGGGCGCCGGGGCGCCCCAGCGCTCCCGGGCGCGCCAGGTTGGGGG
>JBGSIK010000500.1:0-6891 GCA_041742575.1 Candidatus Krumholzibacteriia bacterium | reverse complement strand
GCGGCCGCCTTGCGGAGTCTCTCGACGCTCTTGCGCCGGCCCAGCAGATGAATGACCGCGAACAGGTCCGGTGAGACCTCGTCTCCGGTGAGCGCGACGCGGCAAGGATGGATGAGATCGCCCGCGCTGACGCCGAGCCGGCCGGCGAGTGCACGCACTGCGGATTCGATTTCGGTGCGTTTGAACGTCTCAATCGTGGCGAGCGCCTCGGCGACGGCGTCGAGGCGATCCGGCACCTCCGGCCCGGACAGGTGCTTCACGTAAGCGTCGCGGTTACGCGGGTAGTCGTCCTTGTAGAAGTAGGCCAGGCGCGTGGCGGCTTCGGCGACGTTCCGCAGCCTCTGCCCCATCACGTTGATGATCACGCCGAGCCTCGGCGCCTCCGCCCGGAACGATTCGTCCGAGAGCTTCCCGGCATCGGCCGGTTCCTGAACCGCCCGGCATTCGGACCACTCGTCCACACCAAAATCAGGCGGCACGATGTGTTCGGAGACGAGCCGGTCGTACACCAGCGACACCTTCTCGAGCGGCGGGAGCCGGACGAAGTGCATGGAGTTGATGTGATCGAGCTTCTCGACGTCGAATGCGGCCGGGTTCTTGGTGACGCGCTTGAGCGAGAACTTCTCGATCAGGGCCGAGCGCGTGAAGAACTCGGTCTTGTCGTCGGCGGACCATCCCAGCATCGCGAGGTAGTTGACCAGACCGTCCGGCGTGTAACCCAAACGGCGGTACTCCTGAATGGATGTGGCCCCATGCCGCTTCGACAAGCGCGTGCGGTCGCTGCCGAGTATCATCGACAGGTGCGCGAACTTCGGCAACGCGTATCCCATGGCCCGGTACATCAGCACCTGTTTGGGCGTGTTGGGCAGATGGTCGTCGCCGCGAATCACGTGCGAGATCTTCATTTTGACGTCATCGACGACGACGGCGAAGTTGTAGGTGGGCCGGTCGTCGGACTTGCGGATGACGAAATCGTCCAGCTCCTCGTTGGCGAATTCGAGCTCGCCGCGCACGATATCGCGGAAACGGGTGCTGCCCGGCGGGACTCGAAACCGGACGACGTGCGGGATTTTCTTCGATACTCGCGCCGCCACTTCCTCGGCGGGAAGCAGCCGGCACCGCCCGTCGTACTTGATCGGTTTCCCGGCGGCGAGCGCCTCCTTCCGCACTTCCTCCAACTCATCCGGTGTGCAGAAGCAATGGTATGCCTGGCCCGATGCAAGTAGCCGCTCCACTTCATTGTGGTACAGGACCGAGCGCGCGGATTGGACGTACGGCCCGTACGCACCGCCTTTGATCGGTCCCTCGTCCCAATCGAGGCCGAGCCACTGCAACGCCTCGATGATGGCCTCGTAGGACTCGGCCGTCGACCGCTCCGCGTCCGTGTCCTCGATGCGGAGCACCATCGTGCCCCCAGTCTTCCGGGCATAGAGCCAGTTGAACAACGCCGTGCGGGCGCTCCCGATGTGGAGGCTTCCCGTCGGGCTGGGTGCGAAACGAACTCTGACCGCACTTCCACTCATAGTTTGATTTCGAATGCCATCGCGTCCTCGATGACGTCGCGGTACGGCTTTCCGTAACCGGCTTCGATTGCGTCCTCGACGCCCTTTCCTTCTCTCATCATCTTGACCGCCGATGACAGAGGCTCGGGTCCGTACTGCCCGAGCAATCGCTCGACCATGCTGAAGGCATTGAAAGCGGCGATTCTGTAGGCCATGCGGTCGTTCTCTTTCCTGAGCGCGGACTCGATCGACTTCAGATCCAGTTTGAGCTTCTGATCGGGGAATTCGCCCATCTGACTGCGGAGCACGGGACCCTCTCCCGAAAGGAGAGATGCGTAACCCTCCAGCCACCACTCCGGCAGCCGGCCGGCGGAGAGCTTCCCCAGCGCCCAGAGGTAATACTCGCGGGGCACGGCGATCCGGTCCAGGCCGCGCTGGTAGAGCGTGGGAACGGGTTGGAACTCGATCTCGTCGCCCCGGATCCGGGCGTAGCGCCACCACTCCTTGCCGGTGTCTTTGGTGTAGTCGGCCACGGTCTGCGCGCACCGAACCGTGAGTCGTTCGCCGGGAACGGCGCCGAACGCGTTCTGCACCGCATCGCGTGCCGACACGATCAGACCGAAGGCGTGCATGCCGTGCGTTACGGTGGCGCCGCCGACGGGGTACCACAACTCGAGATACTCGTTCGCCAGCACGCCGCCTTTGTCCTCCCAGTACTCGTCGCGCGTGATGGAGAACCGCACTTTCATCGCCCGAAGGCTGTCGAGGACCGTCTCGCTGAGCACGGCCTTCTCGTGCTTCTTCTCCATCTCGTTCGCGTTCTTTTCCCGCGCGCGGTCGGCTGCTTCGCGCTCGTCGTCACCGCCGCAACCTACCGCCACCAGAACCGCCACCGCGGCGCCCAACCGCACTATTCCCCGGCCAAACCCCACTCGTGGTCTTCTCATGTTCCTCCTGCTCCGGTTCGTCCACACCGGCACCTCGCGCCCGCTCATCCCGCCCCATCCGGACGGTCCATCATGAGCGCGCGCATCAGCCGGCCCGCTTTCTCGATCGCGTGGCGACCTTCGTCGGCGATCGAGTCGCTCAAGCGTTTCTGGCCCGCTTTGGCCTCGGCTATCCACTCCCTGGCGAATGTTCCGCTTTCGATATTGTCGAGGATCTCCTCGAGGGTCTTTCGCGTGTCGTCCGATACGATTCTGCGCCCCGATACGTAACTCCCCCATGCCGCCGTGCGGCTTATCCGCTCGCGCATGTACTGCAATCCGCCCTCGTATATGAGATCGGTGATGATCTTGAGCTCGTGCAGGCACTCGACGTACGCCACCTCGGGGCTGTACCCCCGTTTCACCAACGCCTCGAAGGCCGCTTTGACGAGCTCAGGCACCCCTCCGCACAAAACCGCCTGTTCGCCGAACAGGTCGGTGATCGTTTCCTCGCGAAAGGTGGTCTCGATCGCCCCCGCGGAGAGACACCCGATCAATGACGCGTACGATAAAGCGTTCTGTATCGCGTCGCCGGAAGCGTCCTGTTCGACGGCAACCAAGCACGGCACACCCTGCGAGGCCGTGAACATCTTCCGCAAGAAGTGCCCCTGCGCTTTGGGCGCCACCAGCACCACATCGTGTCCTGCCGGGGGTTTCACGATCCCGAACGCAATCGCGAAGCCATGCGGGAACACGATGGTGGACCCCGGCTTGAGCGCCGGGCCGATCTCTTTCCTGAAAACGTCCCCCTGCACCTCATCCGGCAGCAGCACGACCACGGCGTCGGCCGCCGCTGCGGCTTCGGCGATTCCGACGGAGTCGAATCCGGCCTTGGCCGCCTGTTCCCACCCCCGCCCACCCTTCCGGGTCCCCACCACGGTGATCACCCCGCTGTCCCTGAGGTTGAGCGCGTGGGCATGCCCCTGATTGCCGAAACCTAGTATCGCGACGGTCGATTTCCTCAGCAGATTCCGATTGAGATCATCCACGCCGTAGATCTTCATCGACAGTACCTTCGGGTTTCGGGACCTGGGGGACGATCACGCAAAGCGGACCGGCGCGGTCATTGTACATCATCCGCGGGGCCGATTCCCCAATTTTCAAAACGCCCATTGACACTCGGGCCTCGATGGACTATAGTGTCTCTTTCCGGGAAGTGAGATAAGGCGGTGTAGCTCAGTTGGTTAGAGCAGCGGAATCATAATCCGCGTGTCCGGGGTTCGAGTCCCTGCGCCGCCACCACTCATCACCGATCCCACGATTTACCCGCCCCCTGGAAGCGCGGGTTTTTTTGGCCCGGCCGGTGTAGCCCCTCAGCGGAGAACGTCACCCATCCGCCCGCGATCGATGGTAAAATGATCCCATGAACGAAGAGCCGCGTCACCCGCCCCTCGTAGCGCAGGTCGCCGATGTCATCGCACGGCAAGCGCTGATAGAGCCGGGCGACCGTGTGCTCATCGCCGTATCCGGCGGCGCGGATTCGATGGCGCTCCTGCACATCCTCCACGCGCTCGCCGGGGAAATCCGCTTCGACATCGAGGTCGGCCATTTCGACCACCGGTTGCGTGACACCAGCTCTGTCGACCGCCGCATGGTCGAGGTGACGACGGCCAAACTCGGATACCCATTCCATTGCGGAGAGGGCGACGTGCACGCCCGCGCGGACACTCACGACGAGACGGTGGAAGAAGCGGCCCGCAAGCTCCGGTACCAATACCTGTCAGGTTTATCCGAAGAGATCGGCGCGCGGCGGCTCGCCACCGGTCACACACGGGACGACCAGATCGAGACGGTGTTGATGCGCATCTTGAGAGGCACGGGTATCCGCGGGTTGGCGGGGGTCCCGCTCAAACGCGGGAAACTGATCCGGCCGCTCCTTGGCGTGCCCCATCGACGCCTGGTCGACTACTGCCGGGACCATCACATCCCCTTCATCGAAGACCCCACCAATCGAGACCGACGCTTCACCAGGAACTGGATACGTTACGAACTGCTCCCGTCCGTGCGGACGTATTACCCGAACGTGGGCGAGAACCTGCTGCGCCTGTCGCGCAACGCCGCCGACGCCCTCGAGAAAACCCGGCGAGCGAACCTGCCCATCCTGGGAGGCGCGCTTCGCCACGAGGCGGACGGCGCATGGGTTCTCGACCTGAAGGACGTGTTCGACCTCGACGCAGACGCTCGCTACATCCTGTTCGGCGACGTCCTGGTCGAGCACCTCGGTTTCGATCCGGATTTCACGCGGGTTCACTATGAGAAACTCGGCCGGCTGAGCGGAAGGGCCGCGACTTCCGGGGAACAGCTGTCGCTGCCAGGACTTGCTGTGCGCCGCGAGTTCGAAACGCTCGTGTTTCTGCCGGCCGTCGGCGCCGGCGGGCCGCTGCCGGAATCCGCCGACGCAGGGCGACTCGACATCCCCGGCCGGGTGTCGTACCGGGACGTCCGCATCCAAACGGTCGTTCTCCCCGCAAGCGAGTTTGAAAAGCGGGAGTACAAGTCGATCGAGCCGGAACTCTTCGAATCGGGTGGAAACCGGGGTCCCGGCGTGGCATACTTCGCGCTCGACAACATTACACCACCGCTCGCCGTCCGCCGTCCGCAACCCGGCGATCGGATACGGCCATTCGGGATGCTCGGCAGCAAAAAGCTCAGCGACATTCTGATCGACAAGAAAATCCCGCTTCGACGACGGGATGCGATGCTGGTCATCGCCGACCGCAAGGAGATCCTGTGGCTGGTGGGGGTGGCGACATCCGAGTCGACGCGGATCCTCGATGACACGCGCGACATCCTGAAAATCACGGTCACTCCAGAATAACCGTCCCGCGCTTTTGTATGACAGAGCAAATGCCGAAGGCCAGACCGGGTCAAGTCATTCTCACCGCCGACGAGATCTCGGAGATCGTCGAACGAATCGGCAAGGAAATCTCGCGGGACTACGCGGGCCGCCAACCCATCCTGGTGAACCTGCTCAAGGGCGGCGTGATCTTCCTCGCGGACCTCATCCGGCGGATGACGATACCGCATCGCATCGAGTTCATGCACGTTTCCAGCTATGAAAACGGGACTCGCTCCAGCGGAAGCGTCCGGATCGTGGAGGACCTGGAATGCAGCATCGAGGGCCGCGACGTGTTGGTGGTGGAAGATGTCATAGACACTGGCACAACTCTGGCTTATATTTTAAATGTGCTACAGTTACGAGGACCAAGGAGTGTCGAAGTCTGTACGCTCCTGCGCAAGGACCCGGACGGGCAGATCGAGATTCCCATCCGGTATGTGGGAAGGGACATCCCGAATGTCTTCGTGGTTGGATACGGTTTGGACTACGAAGAGGCTTTCCGCCACCTCCCCCATATCGCGGAACTCGAGTTCACCGAGGGTTAGCGCGCGTGTTTGGCATATAGTAAAATATTACAGATATGTCTGACTATCGAGATCCCAGTTATCGATCGGACCGCAATCAGCGCGGATCTTCCCAGAGACCGGGGGGTGGCAAGCCGGGGCGACCGCTGAAAGCGATGGTCTTCTGGGTGATCTTGGTGCTCGTGCTGTTGATCGCGTTCCAGTTGTTCGAAATGGGGAAAACCCCCGAATACCGCATATCCTACTCGGAGTTCTTGAACCAGGTCGAAAGCGGCAACATCAAGGAAATCGTTTTCAAGGGCCTCGAAGTCCACGGAACCTTCACGACCCCGACCCATATTCCCGTTCCCACCGGCGGAGAGCAGGCCGCGCGCCGCGATATCAAAGTCCAAGACTTTTCGCTCGTAGTCCCAGTCGAGGACAAGGACCTGCCCAGTCGCATCCTGGAGAAGAATCCGAACGCGACGGTGGAGGGACAGATTCCCGGCGGCAGCATGTGGATGAAGCTCCTCACCGGCGGCCTGCCGTTGCTCCTCATCGTGGGCCTGTGGCTGCTGATCATGCGCCAGATGCAGGTCGGCGGTAACCGGGCGTTCTCGTTCGGGAAGAGCCGTGCGCGCATGTTCGGAGGCGACCGCCCGAAAGTGACATTCCACGACGTCGCAGGGGCTGACGAAGCCAAAGAGGAGCTGCAGGAGATCATCGAGTTCCTGCGGGATCCCAAGAAGTTCCAGCGCCTGGGCGGCCGCATCCCCAAAGGAGCTTTGCTCCTCGGCCCGCCCGGAACGGGGAAGACCTTGCTCGCGCGCGCCGTGGCCGGCGAGGCCAACGTGCCCTTCTTTTCGATGAGCGGCTCGGACTTCGTCGAGATGTTCGTGGGTGTGGGTGCGTCGCGCGTGCGCGATCTCTTTCTCCAGGGCAAGAAGCAGGCGCCCTGCATCATCTTCATCGACGAGATCGACGCCGTGGGTCGCCATCGCGGCGCCGGCATGGGCGGCGGTCACGACGAGCGCGAGCAGACCCTGAACCAGCTGCTCGTC